>NZ_CP130565.1:7500-307500 GCF_030534335.1 Marivirga harenae
AACTTCAGTTTCCGAAGAAGTTGGATTAGGTGACAATGAAACCCTAAAACCACTATTACATTCGTATTTAGTGTTATAATCTATATCATTTATTGAACTGAAATCACCACAAATACTGCCTAATCTAAAGGTCAATAAATCATTTTCAGGATCATCTGAAGTTGTGAAATAGACGATACTTTGCCCTAATTCAGTATTAGTATTAATATTTCCGACAGTCGCTCCCGTTCCAGTCCAATCTACCTCTTGTAGCTTATTAATAATATTTTCATCTTCAATTGTAAGCAAACAAATATAATCTGTATTTGGACACAACTGTTCCTCAACAAATATTCCACCTCCCACAGCATCACCAAATGCATAATTAACACTAACTGGTTGATTCAAAAATGCACCTGATATAATTTCTTTTGTAACCTTAGCTGTACTTCCACAAGCTTCATCAAGTCTTAAATTTGCAATCAAATTGACACTACCACTAAAGCCTTGTTCAACTCTAATTCTAATCAAATCCGAAGACTGTTCAACAACTGTAAAAAATTCATCTTCTCCATTTTCAGATTCGAATGTGAAATCATTAATTAAATCCCAATTATTCAACCTAAATTCAATCTCATCCCCTACACAAACATATTCTGGGCCTGTTAAATTTATATTTTCAGTATCAATATTAACCCCATTACCAACTTCATAATCATAGGGAAATTCTCCTGAACCAATATATTCTATTTCAGTATTGATGAATAAATTTCCTGAATTATTAACAATTTCAGCCCCTTCTTCAAAAATAAATTGACTTCCGCAATCCATTGTTAAGGATGAACCTTCGTTGATTACCAATCTACTTCCTTCATTAAATCTTAAACTTGTGCCTGAAAGCATATATAGTTCACCTGTAAAATCAGCTCCGTCACCAATAATGATTTCCCCACTATCTTCAACCGTAATTTCAGTAGGCCTATAATTACAATTACTAACGCCAGAAGCAGTTACCCTAATGTGAGAATCAACGTTCGGATTCGATATATTAGAAGAAGGAAAAGCTGAGGCAACATCATTATTGATCAGCAAACTTTCACCATTATTAATAAAGCCACTGTATATTCTATTATCGGTAAATTCTGTAAAGTTATAGTATGGCTCACCTGAAAAAGTAAAATTTGTAGTTGACAAATCTAGTGGCGTGAAATCATTATTTCTGATTACTTCTTCTAAGAATAAGGCTTCATTGAAATTAGTAAAAGTGGTATGTCGCTCATTAAAGGTGGGTTCTAGGTTAGCATCTAAAAAATCGGCATCTGGTGCTGCATAATTATCAAACTCCGTCAGATTATTACCTAATATATTAGCATTCCGTACATCCATAAAATAATCTTCATTATTTTCAATATCGATATCCAAGGCACTCACTGTGGGGATATGGCTAAAAACCCCTGGCCCGGCATCCACTATAAATTCTGGAATACCATCTAATCCATAATTAAAACTTCCCCCTGGTGCAAAATCTAATGGCGCTTGATTTCTTGTCTTCACAGTTCTAATATTCAATGGGATCGGAATTAAAAGTAAATTACCAAAAACAGATCCTCTGTAAATCACCTCTATATTGTTTGTAGGATTAGAAGGCTCAACCCTAAACCTTGAGTAGTAATTATTTGACGCTACAATACCTATAATTTTAAAAGAATCTAATAATCTTTGGAATCCACTCATTTCTCGTATATCAGGATTAACACCCTCTCCAATTCTTCTAATAGCTCTTAAAATTCCGTTGATTGCCCCAAAATAATTAAGCCTAAACAAACGATCATTCTGATCAAAAGGCAATCCTTCTCCAATTTGAGAACCATTGGCAATGGCAATATTCCTAGTATTTTGTGGCATACCCAGCTGATGATACTCCTCCATAAAGGCATTATGATGGGTGGCATTTTCTCTTATTTGTTGAATTAAAAGCTGTTTAGTAGCTGGTCTGTCAAATATTTTACTCCCTATATCTTGAGTGAAATTTTCAAAATCAATATCAAATTCATCAGGATCAATGATCCCGCTCCTCATAATCCGCTTTACTTCCTCTACACTTTCCTCTAATTGGGGCATATAACTTATATGATCTACCATATATTGCATGCCTAAAGGAAAATTAGCCCCTCTGTGCGGACTGTCAAAAGATATGTATAACCTTGTATCATGTTCTTCAGACTCCCTGCCATCTAAAGGACGTTCCATTTCAGCTAGTGCATACCTTGCCACTAAACCTCCCATACTTGATCCTAAGACCACATTAGGCTCAACGCTTCCATTATCAGCCTTCATTTCATTAACTATTTTAAGTAAAGTTTGAACCAAATAAGCATTTCGCTGAATGGGTTCAGCTCCATTATCGTAATTAAGGTATATTAAATCATATCCTGCATTTTGGAGGCTATTTCTCATATTAAATCTTAATGAATTAAAAAAACCTTCATAATCAGAATTGCCATTAAAAACATCATATTCAGGGGGGTTGAAACCCTCTATGATAATAAATGGTTTTCTTAATTGATCGTTTCCACATCCATATTCAATGCTTACTGTTCCTCCTGCTGTTTCTCCTTCATAAGACCTTCCAGCATCAATATGAAATTCCTCATCAGCTATACCTACATATCTTTGGCTTGTGCTATTACTGTTTTCGGTCACCTCAATTATAGATTGACTATAGGCAAAACTGCAATCTTCATAAGTTAACCTCACCACAATTTCCTTTTCTCCTATATCTTCATAATCCACCGCTATTACATCATCCCATGTAAGCTCTATAAATCCATTCTCATCATCAAAATCTATTGCTATTGATTCAATATTTTTGCTTTGATGTTGAACATATAATTCACGATCTAAACGAAATTGTTGGTTCCTTCCTTCAAGTTGTAAGCTAAGTGGACTAGCAAATAACCAATTAATCGTCTCTAAATATTCATAGGGTTCCCCAATAGGATTTAAAACTCCATCCTCAAATGACAAAGCATCCGACTCAATAGCAGTGGGTTTTAATCGATTGATTTCCATGTTCAGAATCGCAATAGGTACAACACTATCAGTATCCTTAGAATTCGCTAGCTTCTCAAAAAAATCTTCTTGATTCATTATCGGATACTCATTTTCATTCCCAACCCAAGATTTTTCAAGAGTACTAAAGACTTGGCTAAAATTGAGCAAGTCGACCTTATTGCTATCATTCAAAACCCCATAGCCTTGTTCTTGATCATCGAGGACGCTGATGACTTCAATTTTTTCATCAATATGTCGTAGCCACCTTCTAATCCTTGGTAATTGGGGAGGATAGTTTAATGATATATCCAATAAATATTGTTTTTCGTTGTTATATTGATTGTACCATTCTTCTGTATCAATATCAAAAAAAACACAAGGAAATACATTATCACCAGTTAATCCTCGTACTTCTATCAAACTGTCAATAGTGAAAATATTTAGTATTAAGTCACTATTCCAAACATCGGTTTCATTTTCAGCATTGCGCTTGAACACCCCATAAAGATGTTTCCATTGTTGGTGTTCAGTGGTATCTTTCAAGAATTGTGGAATACCTGTAAAATTGCCAAAATCCATGGCGCTTAAGGAACGGTCAACTAAAAAGCCAGTGGTAATATCAGCATTATCAATGTTTTGAAATATTTCCTCGGCTGCCTCACTTACCGTCCGATTAATGGAATCCACCACTTCAACTTCCTGAGCATAGATTTTAGTTACAAAAATTAGGAATAAAACAATTGGGTAAAGTTTCTTCATTGGTTTGAAATTTGAGTGAAAAGTTTATTGAAATAATTAAGGGAAGTATTAACGATAACGGATATCAAAGCGACCCTCAGTGACCCTAATGGTGTCACATTCGTTTTCGATCGTAAATTCAAATGTTCCTGCCAGAATGAAATCCCGAGGACTATATTCTAAAATTTCGAAATGACCTGCGCTTGAATCAGTTTCAAAAAAACAATCCCCCAAATTTGCTGCGGCTGCACTAAATGGAAAACTATTTATCTCCGAATTCAAATTTTCATCGCAGCAATCTATAAAATATAATTGAATGGTTTCTCTATCAGCATCTCTAAAAGCTTGAAGTTCAAATTCTCCAGAATTTGAAAGTGAAACATTCAATTTAGGATTATTAATACCTCCTTTAGGCAACCAAACCTCCCCATTTACCAAACAACCAAAGGTGTTTTTGCCTTCTGTGGTAATAGGGGGCAATTCTGGTTCAGGTTTAATCAGAGATTCACAAGATGTGAAAAGGAATAGAACTATTAAATGGGAAAGAAAAATTTTCATGGGGTATTGTTTTGGTTTATTTTAAACTAAAATAAAAGTTTAATTTTTATAAAAACAAAATAGGTGAAATTTTCAAATGTACTTTTTGGTACAGTCAGTAACGAAAATATACTTACGTCACCTACTTAAATTAACATACGACTGGTAACGAGGAATTTCAGAAAGATTAGTCGAGTAAGAATTCTTTTGAAGTAGTTTAAATTAAATATAATATCTAACAAAAATGTTATGCTTTTCTATTTATAATAAAAAAGTTTGCCACCTATTTTGCCACCTATATAATAAAAAAGCCCTGAAAATCAGATGATTAACAGGGCTATGTGTACCTTGGGCCGGAGTCGAACCGGCACGGGTGTTACCCCATTGGTGTTTGAGACCAACGCGTCTACCAATTCCGCCACCAAGGCATTTCAAGACAAAACGTTAAAGCATTTCCTTAACGGGATGCAAATATAGCTAATGATTATTAAAATAAAACAGGTGACTCATAAAAAAATAAAAAAAGAATCTCTCATTAAAAATCTTCTAGTCGTTTTCTATCCTACTTACAAGATAATCCTCTCAATATCAACACAATGCATAATTTTACATTTCAAATTCGCTTAACTCAAGCCAACGCATTTCTAATTCCTCTAATTTTTTGTTAATTTCATTTAATTCTTTACCCCAATTAGAAAAATCATCTGTATCCCCTTTTCCTTTTGCTAAATTAACTTCCAATTCTTCCTTTTGCTTATTTAATAATGGAATCTCCTTGTCGATTAATTCTAATTCCCTTTTCTCCTTATAACTTAACTTTTGCTTATCCTCTACCTTTGGCTTCTCTTTGTTGATTGTTTCTGTTGGTTTTGTACTTTTTACTTTGGGCTTCTGATCTTTTATAGCTCGATAATTCGTGTAATTACCATTAAAGATTTTAATCTGATTATCTCCTTCAAAAAGAAACAATTGATCAGTTAGGTTATCCATAAAATATCTATCATGCGATACTATAATTAAACAACCTTGAAATCTGTTGAGAAAGTCCTCTAATATTGAGAGTGTCTGTAAATCCAAGTCATTGGTAGGTTCATCCAAAATCAGGAAGTTTGGATTCTTGATAAGCACTAATAGCAATTGCAATCTTCTTTTCTCCCCTCCACTCAGCTTATGAACAAAATCATGTTGTTGCTTTGGTGGAAATAGGAATTTGTTCAAAAACTGTGATGCTGATATTTCGCTTCCATCTGGTAGGGAAAAGTGTTCTGCGATTTCCAGGACAACCTCAATAACCTTCTTACTATTATCAAACTGTATTTCTTGTTGTTTGTAGTAACCGAACTCTGTATTGACTCCAAGATCTAAATCACCTGAGTCAGCTTTTAGTTTTCCAGTTAAGATGTTTAAGAATGTACTTTTTCCTGTTCCGTTTTGCCCAACAATTCCAATTCTATCTCCCTTTTTAAAAGTGTAACTAAAATTTTTAAAAAGTTGCTTCTCCTCGAAACCCTTAGATACTGCTTTCAATTCCAGAATCTTTCCTCCCATCCTCTTCTGAGACACTTCCAATTCCACTTGATCTCTCTTTAAATTCTTTGAAGCTTTATCTTTAAGACCTTCAAATGCATCTACCCTATATTTGGCTTTAGTGCCGCGAGCTTTTGGCATTCTTCGCATCCATTCTTGCTCTTTTTTCATAAGGTTTTTTGCCTTATCTACTTCTATCTGCTCAATGGATTCTCTTTCCTCCTTTTTAAGTAAAAACTCTTCATAATTACCTTTATACTTAAATATTTGCTGACGATCTATTTCTAAAATCCCATTGCAAACTCTGTCTAAGAAATAACGGTCGTGCGTAACCATTAATAGAGTCATATTTTGTGTTGCCAAATAACTTTCCAGCCATTCAATTATACTTATATCCAAGTGGTTGGTTGGTTCATCAAGTATTAAAAAATCAGGCTTTACAATTAATTGAGCAGCCAAAGCAACCCTCTTCTTTTGTCCTCCTGACATATTCTCCACGGACTGCGTAATACTATCAATCCCTAATTGCCCTAAAATCTGTTGAACCTGACTCTCATAATCCCATAGTTGATGAGCTTCCATTTTTTCCATCAGATCCTGAAAGCGAGCCTGCTCTTTACTATTCATTTCAGGATTTGCTGCTAATTTCTCATACTCCTTGATGATATTCAGAGATTCATGATCAGAACTAAATATGGCTTGCATAGCATTTTGTCCGGCTTCAAATTGAGGATTTTGAGATAAAAACCCCACTTTTGTATCATTACGAAAGCTTAAATTTCCTTCATCAGGCGTTTCTTCACCCATCAAAATTTTAAGCAATGTTGACTTTCCAGAGCCATTAATTCCTACTAAAGCTACTTTTTCTCCTTGCGCTAATCCAAAAGAAATATTTTCAAACAAGACTCTTTCTCCGAAGCTTTTGGTAATATTTTCTACTGACAGATAATTCATAGAGCAAAATTAGATCATATATTTAAATTAGTAATACATTAATAAAAGTATTTCTATTAGTCTATTTCTGCAATCAAGAAATCAATTTGAACCTAGAAAACAACTTTTCTGATTTTCACTGTTTAAATTATAAATTAATAATTGGCACATTCTGAATTATTCTTTTAATTGCATAGCTCAAAACCAATCCTATGAAAGTTTTTATCAATGATGTTCCGTTATATATAATCCCTATGGAAAGGGAAATAGATAGAGAGCATTATGACCTTATTATTGATGCTGAAAAAGAGAAGATTCGATTCGATAATCTAATTGATGATGTACTTATTAGAAAAGGTAGCCTGGCCGATATATTAGATTTCTATCGATTTCTATCAGCGGATAAAAACAAAAAACTTGACTCTTTGGCATGCAAAGTTTACGATTATGCAAATGTTATAAAAGGTTTTAAGAAAGAGTTTAAAATTGTTGAAGCTGCAGGTGGAATCGTAACCAAAAAAGATAAATACCTATTTATTTATCGACTGAAGAAATGGGATTTACCAAAAGGAAAACTTGAAAAAAAGGAGAAGGTGGAAACAGCTGCCGTTAGGGAAGTGGAAGAAGAATGTAATGTGCAGGTTGAGTTAGGCCCTAAAGTTTGTAAAACATGGCACACATATACTAGGAATGGAAAAAACCACCTCAAAAAAACCAGCTGGTTTCATATGACCCTCAAAGAGGATAAGAAAATGAAGCCACAAAAGGAAGAAGGGATTGAAAAGGTTATTTGGGTCAATAAAGTGGAATTGAGAACTGTACTTTTGACTACTTATCGTTCTATTCGGTATGTAATGAAAAAATTTCACGAATACCAGGAAGGCCTAATCACTGTAAAGAAAACGAAAGCCTAACTGATTTTTCGGGTAATACTCCATTTGCGTTTTCTTTCATTTGCAAGTTCATCATCCAAGGCTTCAAAACGGGAAGCATGGCTAACAAATTCAGGTAGAATACTTTTTATCTGCATTATCATGCCCAATTCGTTCTCATCTGACATTAGATCATTAAGCTTCTGGAGTTCTTTGATAATGTCTTTATGCCCCATCCTTTCTGTTTTGGCAATTAAGATTTTCTCATGATGCGTTGGTAAGGTTGTTTCATTGTCGCTTAATAACTCTTCAAACAATTTCTCTCCTTCACGAAGACCTGTAAAAATTATTTTGATATCATCATCGACCTCATAGCCTGATAACTGAATCATCTTCTTGGCCAAATCAATTATTTTAATGGACCTACCCATATCAAAAACAAAAATTTCACCTCCAAAACCCATAATACCAGCTTCAATAACAAGCTGACAGGCTTCCGGAATAGTCATGAAATATCGAGTAACATCTGGATGAGTAACGGTTATTGGTCCACCCTTTTCTATTTGTTTTTTGAATAGCGGAATAACAGAACCATTTGATCCTAATACATTTCCAAAACGAGTGGTGATAAATTGCGTACTATTTTTAACTTCTTCAGATTTGGAATCATTTAAAGATTGTACATATACCTCTGCTAATCTTTTGGTTGCACCCATCACATTGGTAGGGTTCACCGCTTTGTCAGTAGAGACCATTACGAATTTTTCTACCTTGAATTTAACAGAAAAGTCTGCTAATGATTTTGTTCCAAACACATTGGTCGATACTGCTTCAAATGGATGCATTTCCATTAAAGGGACATGTTTATAGGCTGCCGCGTGATAAACTACATTCGGTTTATATTTTTCAAATATTACTTCAAGCCTTCTATTATTGGTAACATCCATTATAACTGGGATAATGTCTACATTACCACCAACATTTAGATTAGTCAACTCGATATCAATAGCATATAGAAAAGATTCGGCTTGATCCAATAAAATAAGCTTTTTTGGCTTTACTTTAAGGATTTGTTTCGCAATTTCCGAACCAATTGAGCCAGCAGCACCAGTAATCAGAACAGTTTTGCCTGCAATATTCTCCGTCACCTTAGGATTTTGCAATTTTATAGATTCTCTGCCTAATAGATCTTCAATACGAATCTCTTTGATTTGATTCATGCTCAATTCTCCATTCACCCATTTATCAGGGGCTGGAACTGTTCTTACTTTTACATGAGCCTTTAAACAATAATCTACTAACTCATTTTTTCGGTCAACAGAAAGATTTGCGATCGCTATTACAATTTCATGGATATGGTACCTATTTAAAATATCGTCTAAATTATATTCCGCATCGTAGATTGGCGCACCATTCAATATTTTCCCCACTTTTTTAAGATCATCATCTATAAAGCCTACGACTCGCATTCTTGCATTAGGATCTGCATCTATCACATGCTTTGTTATTATGCCATATTGCCCTGCACCAAAAATCATTACATTTTTTCTGTGACGGACAGCATCTCTATAATATGCAAATAGATTTTTCACCAAAACCCTATAGGAAAACAAAATTACAACAGATAGGATAAAGCTTATAATCAAGACCGAAGCAGGAATGATAACGCTTCCTTGGTACCACAAATTGAGGTAACTAACTATAGCTATTAATAAGGTACCAATAAAGGTAGTATAGGAAATACGAAGACCATCTTCTATAGAAGTATAACGAATAATCCCTGCATAGCTTTGTGTAATTAAAATTGAAATTAAATGACAGATCAGAAATAAGACTAAACCTTCAGTGAATTTGAAGGCCAGCATATCAGAAATACTAAAATTAAATCTCAATAAATAGGCAAAAACGATTGCAGACATCAACAATACCAAGTCGATTAGTAAAATAATCCACCTTGGTAAAAAACTGATATCATTAATCTTTTTGATCATAACAACACAAATATAATCTATTTGATATTTTTTTATAATAATTTAAGCTTTTATTTACAAAAGACCTTTATTTTTTCGATAATCAAGTCTTTTTGTTCATTTGTCAAGGACGAACTAGAGGGAAGACAAAGTCCTTTTTGAAATAGCTTTTCAGAAACTCCTGACAGATAAGCTTTACTATTTTTAAAGATAGGCTGTAAGTGCATTGGCTTCCATAAGGGTCTGGTTTCAATATTATATTTTTCTAGATCTTGCCTCAATTCTTCAGGCTCCTTGTTCGATACTCGACTGAATAACACACAAGTTAACCATCTATTACTAAATGCAGAATCATTCTCATATAAAAAATCAAAGCCAAGTGATTTTAGCTCTTTCTCATAAAAATCATGATTGGAACGTCTATTTTCAATCCATTGATTTAAAACTTTCATTTGACCTCTACCTATACCAGCAGCTATATTACTCATTCTGTAATTATAGCCAATCTCAGAATGTTGATAATGCGGTGCTGCATCTCTTGCCTGCGTAGCTAAAAACCTTGCTTTATCTATCCAATCCTTATTCTCAGAAACCAAGGCACCTCCACCAGAAGTAGTTATGATTTTATTCCCGTTAAAAGAATAAACCCCGAAATCACCAAAAGTACCAAGTGGTTTTCCGTCTAATTTTGAACCTAAAGCCTCGGCTGCATCTTCTATAAGCGGGATTTCGTACTTTTCAGATATAGCTTTTACTTCTTGAATTTTACCGGGCATTCCATACAAATGGACAAAAATTATTGCCTTTGGTTTCTTCCCTTTGGCTATATACTCTTTTATCGATTTTTCTAGAAGTTCGGGATCCATGTTCCAAGTCTCTTCTTCACTATCGATTAAAACCGGCTCAGCCAATTGATAAACAATAGGATTGATTGTAGCAGAAAAGGTGAAACTAGAAGCCAAAACAACATCGTCTTTTTTTACTCCCAGAATTATAAGCGCAAGATGAATTGCAGCCGTTCCAGAGCTTAAAGCTGCCGCATAAGGAATGCTATTATATTTTTGAATATCTTCTTCAAAACCGTTGACATTGGGCCCCAAGGGAGCGATCCAATTTTCATCAAAGGCATGTTGTATATATTTAATTTCTTCACCTCCCATATGAGGAGCTGATAAAAATATTCTTTCGCTCATTGCTTTATATATCTCCTAATTGTGGTCTTAATACTATTTCTTCAACAACTGTTCTATCGGATAAGGAAAATGCTGACCAAACTGATTCAGCTACATCTTCCGCCTTCATAAACCTCTCATGCGGTAAATCTACTCCTTCCCAACTTGCTGTGAAAGTCGCTCCAGGCAATACAGCTGTAACTTTCACTCCTTCTTCTTTCAATTCCTCTCTTAAACACTTGGTAAAACCTTGCATTGCATATTTTGTAATGCTGTAGGAACCTCCACTTGCATAAGCAGTAATTCCTGCAATACTACTCATTGAGAAAATATGGCCACTTTTATGTGGTATAATTACGGGTAATAATGCTCTAGTTAGATGATAAGCTGAAAACAAGTTTGTATTCATCATCATTTCCAGATTTCCCTCGGGTTCATTTATAATGCTTCCTGGTATGAAAACTCCAGTATTATTAACCAAAACATCCACTTTTGAGGTAGTTTTCAAAACGAAATCAGCAAACTCTTTCACGTCATCCTTTAGGGATAAATCAGCCTGCATAACAAAAACCTCTACTTTATGCCGACTTTCCACTTCCTCTTTCAACACACTTAAATCTGCCTCTTTCCGAGAACATGTAATTATGTTAAACCCATTCTCTGCAAATTTTAGAATTAATGCTCTACCAATGCCTTTTGTACCACCAGTTACTACGATATATTTACTCATACTATAATTTCTATTATTGTCGTTAAAAATACGAAATTAAGGATTATTAAGTTTGTTCTTCAAACTTCAAGGCAATAGTAGCGTAATGTTTATGAATTAATTTTCATATGGAACTGAAATTTTTGAGTACTTTACAGCTTTTATCTATTGCAAAGAAAATTTTCATGCTAACTTTAAATTTGAAGAACAAGAAGAGAATAACGTTACTAAGTTACAATAAATATTAAACAACTTAAATTACTAATTCGAGATCAATTATTGACGATCACCTATAAGTAAAATTTGTCGCAAATTTCCCTTAAAGGACAATGTCAAATATGGGTTAAGCTTTTGCCAATAAAATAATGAAAAAAGAATGAAATCAATAGGTGCCTATTTTATATTTATTGGGAGCATGTTTGTAAGGAGAGAGACTTTTTCATCCTATTTCAAACTCACGATTAATGAGTGTATTTCCATAGGCTGGAACTCCATTATAATAGTAGCTATAACATCGACTTTTATGGGCGCAGTTACTACGGTGCAGACAGCTTACAATTTAGTTAGTCCACTAATCCAAAACTATGTTGTAGCGCAGGTTACCAGAGAAATGGTGGTTTTAGAACTTGCTCCAACTATTACCGCCATTGTAATTGCTGGAAAAGTAGGATCAAGTATTGCTAGTGGGCTCGGCACCATGAGGATTACAGAGCAAATTGACGCCTTGGAAGTGATGGGTATCAATTCATCTTCTTATTTGGTGTTGCCGAAGATAGTGGCCGCCATGATAATGTACCCACTTTTAGTGGTAATTGCAGGATTCTTATCCTTATATGGAGGCTACATAGCAGGCACAATGACTGGTATTTTGACCGAGACCGAATATGTTTATGGTATTAGAATAGATTTTAATCCATACACTGTAAAATTCGCGCTTATTAAGTCTATAGTTTTTGCCTTTTTAATTTCTTCAATCTCTGCTTTTCAGGGATTTTATACCACTGGCGGTGCATTAGAAGTTGGACAATCAAGTACTAGTGCTGTAACTAAAAGTTGTATTGCAGTGCTGTTAGCTGATTATGTTTTAGCTGAATTGTTATTAAACTAAGCCATGATTGAAATCAAAAATATATCGAAGTCGTTTAACGGAACACAAGTTTTAGATGATATTTCTGGAACCTTTGAGAGAGGTATCACCAATCTAATCATTGGTGCAAGTGGAACAGGTAAAAGTGTATTATTAAAATGTATTGTTGGTTTAATTATTCCAGAGCAAGGAGAAGTACTTTATGATAATAGAGCCTTTCTTAAAGCTGATAAGGAAGAAAAATCACAAATGAGAAGAGAAATTGGCATGCTTTTCCAGGGCGGTGCATTATTTGACTCAAAAAATATTGAAGAGAATGTAATGTTTCCACTTGAGCTACTGACGGATATGAAAAAAGATGAAAAGCTTGATCGTGTTAATAATGTATTGAATAGAGTAGGGCTTGATAACATCAATAAGAAAATGCCCTCAGAAATCAGTGGTGGGCAAAAAAAGCGCGTAGGCATTGCTAGAGCCATTGTAAATGATATAAATTATTTGTTTTGTGACGAACCAAACTCAGGTCTTGACCCAAGAACATCGCTACTTATTGATGAACTAATTCAAGAAATCACTCATGAATTAAATGTGACCACTATTGTGGTTACTCATGATATGAATTCCGTAATGGGAATAGGAGAACACATCATGTATCTTGCAAAAGGTAAGAAATTATGGGAAGGTAATTCGGACAATATCCTGACTTCAGGTCAAGAAGATCTAGAGGATTTTATATTTGCTAGTAAGTTTATGAAAAAACTTCGCAAATCACTTTAAAACAAAGCTGTTAACTGAACAGTACCATTATGTATGGCTTTTTGGTCTTGACTTTTTCTACCAATGTACTGAAGAATTAAGTTTAAATCCCCTATGATTTTTCTTCTAAATGAGACATTCCAAACATAGTTTTCGCCTGCTCTGAGTCCTTCAAACATTTCATACGCCAAAGCACTTTGATTATCAACTAATTCTGAATTTACACTAACGTAACTAAATTTAGATTCTAAAATACCATTGCTTCCCTGAATAAATTTATTAGCGAGCTCAACCGAATTTACAAATACCTCTCCCCCAATTCCCTCATTAGGACACCATTTATTTTCGTTTTTGTAAGACAAACTCAACCTATGGTTATTTCCGCCCTGCCACATAATTTTTGGGATAACTGCTGAGGAACTGAATTGGTAATCTCTTTCCTCTACCCTATCTGAAAACGAGCTGTTTTGAGAAGTTCTATATAATGTATTAAAATTCCAATCCGGAAAAGCATTCCAAGTACCCGCAAAAGTGAAGTTACTTCTATCTACTCCTTCAAAACCATCTAACAACAATTGTTTCCTACCGGACTGTGACCACACGGCTTCCAAAAATGCATTTCCACCACGGTTGTAAAATAAACTGGATTTCCACATATTTCTAGAGGATAAAACACTTCCATCTTCCTTTGCTTGGAAAGGCGAGATCCTATCTACCCAGTCTTCAAAAGTATTTTTAGTATCCAAATTAGCATTAAAGTTTCCTGAAATTTTACCCAGGTACTGCAGTAGATTTTGAGAATTAGCCCATTCAATAGGCATTTTCCACCGGAGTTGATATTGCAGATTATTAATGTAGGCAGTCTGATATTCATCACCCATCGTTAGCACTTTAACATAATTCCTGTCTCCATAATCTGTTTCATCTTCAAAAAACTCATTAAGCTCTTGCTCCCCATTATCATTCAAATCTGACCAAGAGTGCGTTCCTAACCTTCTAGCCACTTCCATGAAAAAGTAACTTCTCTGCAAAACACGGCCAGTTCCTGTTTGGAAATTTAGGTTCTGAGTGATGTTATTATCCCAAAAAGAAGACTGCCAATGTAGGCATCCTTGAAAAAACTGTTGAGACTGTACAGAATCTAATTTTGATTGGATATTTCTTCTAAGAAAATTAAGAATAAAACTATTTCCCTGTCCATAATTAAATGAAGATTTCAATTGAGTATTTTGGGCATCTTCTGAATTAGTCATTTGCCCTTCGAGGGGGATTTCATCGGAACGTATTTCATGAGATAAATTAAAATTCCATTTCCCTGAATCTTCCTTAGCGATATAGAACTGATGACTATCAAAATGTTGGAAACTTCTGTTTATTTCGTCCATGTTTTTGATTTCATGTTGTTGCGTTCGAAAAGTATAGCCTGGCATTAATTTATATTTGGCATATTTAAAATCAACCAGCGCCTTTTTCCATTCAGTATTCAAATTTCCATTATCACTTTCCATCAAAAACCCATCGACAGTAATGCTGATATCTCCGTTATTTTGAAAGTTTATATTATGCTGAAATCCGCTTCCCAGATTTTCTTTATTTCGTAGCGCCACATCATAGCTTAATGCTTTGTTTTTAGACTCAATGCTTGTTCCTAAATGTATTAAATGCTCTTCTCCGGCTTGGAAACCAGCTGACTCCTCCATTCCCCAGTTTCTATTAAAATCCAGTGCTCGGAAAGGCTGAACTGGTGCAAATGCGGAATCTAGAAATTCATATTTAATGAAATAATTAATGCTGGTCTTTTCCATGAAATGAAGAGATTTTGTGGCAGAGCTAAATCCTATTGCCATGGCATTACCCTTTAACTGAGTATCATCTTTATTAAACCTGTTTGTAACAAATTCAGAACCCGCATATTCAAAGCTTAAATCGGAATCATCCTTCAAATTATAATTCAGTCCGACATTAATAATTCTTTGATTCTGAGGCAAAGCCATTTTCTTTATTGGCTCATAATTACCTTGTGGCACATCATCTATTGGAGCCACCCATTCATAAACTACCCCGTTCTCCGAAGAATTAGCTATTCTATAATGACCTTGGTTCTCCCCGACCATTGTAAAATTTACTTGATAATGAGCTATCTCTGGATTATTGGACAACTTATAAACCCAATAACTCTTTCCATCCACTATTGAATCAACTCTAGTATATCGTGCTTTATCAGCGGAATATCCTAGACTATCTATTGCCGGTATTTCTGCGTAATCTGCATTATTGCCCAAAGTTGAAAGCGCATTGAAATCTGATTGACTTAAATCATCAATCTGATTATCCGGTTTATCAGTCTGTTGGAAATAACCAAAATTTACGTCCAAATTACCAACGGATTGCTCATGCTTTAGTGTGGTTACATTTCTACTATATTGCCTTTCGGAATATTCAAATTCAATTTGGATAATGCTATATTTTGAAATATAGTGTTGGGAGTTAAACGTTATTTCAGCAGCATTATAATCTATTACATAATCATTGTCCAACCCTCTTTGCAACTGCTTTCCATCTAAAAATATTTTCTCAGAGCCAGATAAAATAAAAATAAACGGCTCATTTTGAGGACCCTCGATTCGATACGGACCTAAAACTCCTTCTAAAGGCTCAATATTTTGCACTCCCGTTTTGCTTCTTGCAAATGAGGTCACCAGTTGAGTATTCGATTCTGTCGAGTCAAATGAAAGTTTAGATGATGATACGCCTAAGCCTTGCACTTGTCGATTATATTTTAAAAAATTCAGGTTTGAATTAGATCTAATATTTAAATCCCCTGCTTCCAGCTCCCAGTTTTCATGCTTGAGCTGCACATTTACTCTGTCAAAATCCTGCAAGCGTTGAGTATTCCCCTCGGGCTCGAATGGCATTTGTTGATCTGTCAATCGCGCTTGGAGCATTAATTCATCAGAAATATTTCCCGCAATAGTTAAATCCATAACAGAGTGCATCATAGCAGATTGTTGATCTCCAGCAGAAACGGAGCGCATGAACGCACCTGAAATTTTTATTCCTTCCAAGCCCAGAAATTCTTGAGTAGTTTGATGATTAGAATTATCATGCTGTAATTTTTGTTGAAATTTTGCAGTGCTATCAAAAAGTTGTTCCGGTACAGCCGTATGTACAATTTGCTGATTTTTGAGGATATAATTGAAGCAAACCCTTACGGTGTCATGTTCATTTACTTTATTAATTATAAGTAATCCTTTAGATATCGCATAAGAAACGCTGTCTCCAAACTGATTTTGGATCTGCAATGAACTAGGAACAATCAAAGCCGAATCAGGTACAGAAAGTGCTGAATAAGCCGTTTGAAAACAATAATTTTGGGCACTTACTAATTGTGGGCCTAAAATAAAGCCCATCAATATGATCAAAACAACTTTCTTTGCCCACTTCAAAACTAGTTCTGCCTTTTTAATTCAATATAAAAGGTTGTTCCCACGTTTGGTTCTGATTCAAACCAAATGTCCCCTCCCGCATGTTCGATTCCTCTTTTAGCCACAGCCAACCCAATTCCTGAACCTGTAGATTTGGTTGTAAAGTTAGGCAAAAATACTTTGTTATAATTATCCTCAGGAATCCCCATACCATTATCATGAATAGAAATTCTAACTATTTCATTTTGCAAATCAATCTTTATATTGATCTCAATATATTGTTCCTCTTCACCACTTTGCAAGGCATTCAATATCATATTATTAAAAGTCCGCTCCATTATCTTAAGATCAGCCCATACATAAATATCCTCGCTAGGTAAATCCAAATAAATTTCTACATGCTCTGCTTTGAAGAAATCGACCACTTTTCTTAAGATATCCGTTATGCATATTCTTTCATTCTGCGGAATCGGCATTTTAGCAAAAGAAGAAAATGAAGTAGCAATATCACTTAAATTTTCGATCTGCGATAAAATGCTATCAATCTTAGCCGAAGCATCAGGGAGAGGACTATCTGACTTTTGAATTTTCATTTGCAGATGTTGCAATGAAAGCTTCATAGGGGTCAACGGATTTTTGATTTCATGTGCCACTTGCTGAGCCATTTCTCGCCAAGCAGATTCCTTTTCTGTTTTACTCAAGGCTTGCCTACTTTTCTCAAGTTTTAAAAGCATCTGATTGTATTCCTTAATTAATAAGCCAATTTCATCATCGACTTGCCAATGTATAGGCTTATTATCTGCAGATAAGTTAACCTGAGAAAGTTTTTGTTTAAGAAGGTTCAATGGAGAGGTCAAAATTTTAGTGGCAGTGTAAGCCAAGAAGATAAATACAATAAAAGAAGCTACAAATATATTGAACACATTATTCAGCAAATCGGTAAACAACAAATCATATTCCTTATTGGATTTAAAAAATGGGCTACCCAAGATGGCTAATAACTCACCCGTATTGTAAGACCTAATTCCAACGTAGGCCGATTGGTAATTCAAGTTTCCAATTTGCTCTTCAAGGGTTATCATCTTTTGTCCACTCTGCAGAATAGATGCATATGCTTGCGGATTTACCTTATACGATAACAGGTTCTTTTCAAATACTTGAGGCTGGCTCGTTAAAAAAAGTTGCCCATTTAAATCGTAAAGATTTATATCGGCATTTATGATTTTTGTAATAGTAGAGATATCATTATTTAGATTAGCTTTATCTAGTAATCCACTTTCATAATTCATCAATAAAGGAACCAATTGATTAGCTACTCTGGTGGTATTTTCCTCATATTTAGAGACTATATCATCTAAAAAAGTTGCATTTACAAATCCGAGTGTAGAAACACTTACAGAAAGCAATGGTATTAGAAAAGCTAAAGAAAAATATAATTGAATTTTTGCGCTAAGGCCAATACTCCTAGTTTTCCAGTAAATCTTAATAAACTGAATAGCGGAAAATGCAAATATTAAGACGAAAGATAGAACAAAGAAAAATGAAATATTAGAAAAAAACCGGTACCAAAAATTACTGGTTTTACTAAAAATCAACTTTTCCCCATTGTTTATGATAACATTAAATTTAAGATTACGGTCATGTTGAATTTTAAGTAAACTGGCATCTTCGGAGACATCATCCTCTACGACATTGGGAAAATTTAAATCCCCTACACTATAAGATAAGGTATCGTTTTTATAAAGTGCATAATCGTAAGGAATATCCAAAAAGGTAGGGATATTTCGATTTTTCACCAATAGTTCAGGGAATACATTATCAGGTCTGATCTTTTTTGGTTTTAATTCTAAAACGATCTTAGCAAAAACAAAATCATAGTGTTTTACTTCAAAGACATATATATAATTTCTTTGAAGTTGGTTTTCCTCATTATTTCCCACCAGATACAATTTCAGCTCTCCACGTTTGTTCCTGGCATTCATCTGCTGGATTGGATAAGAGGAGGACATTGGTAAGCTCCCATTTGGATAAATCGAATTACCTTCCGCATCAAAAATCTTTATAGACTTTTCATATTTTTCGAAATAATCATTCAAATAATACCTTTCAATTTTATCAGCAATGGTTTTGTATGGTGTTAAGGGAAGTAAAAACTGTCTTTTTATATATTCATCATTCCTGAGGCTTTCTTCCAGCTGATTGATCATGTATTCAGCTAAGACATCATTGCCATTTAATATCTTATCTGCCAGTATGTTTCTTTGGTTGGCTTCATTTTGTTTTTCGAGAAATTGAACTGAGATAGCGCTAATTATTGAAATCGCAATAATCAATAAAAATATATAGATGAAGCTCAAAAAGTTAATATTCTCGAGGACTGCCCCCAATTTCGAAAAGAAAATCACTGAATTGAAAAGCATCACAGTAAGACCAATCCAGAAGATTGGATAACCAAATTTGATTGCAAATATCTGAAAAGCACCAAAACAAGCCAACTGGACGCTTAAGAAATATACAGGGCTTAACTTTTCTTGAGTATTGAAGAAGTGAGCTACTTTAAATACCTCAAACACCAAAAACCCAAATAGCAAGACTACTGCAAAAGATAAGATTTGAAATATGCTAAACTCAATTGAAGCAGTACTGTCTATACCCCAATTGGAATGAATATAGATCAAATGAATGAAATAGAAGATCCCTAAGGTCGTGAGATATGATAAGAAATTTATCCCCCATCCTGATAATTGACTACTACGGAATTTCCGAAGTAAATAAGTCTTGATCTTCCTGATGGAAAAAAAACCTACAATAAAAAAAAGTACACAATTAATCAGTAAATTTCCTACTGAAGGATTGAAATCGGAAGAAGCGAAAAATTTCGGGTCAAAAAGTCTTAAATCTTTGGCATGAAAAGGCATATCAAAAAGCTCCATCAGTACCCATAAAACAGAAATTCCTGCGATAAAGGTAGAAATTTTAAGAACTGTATTCTTCCGGGAGGAACAATAACTCCATAAGGAGAATATGGACAGAGATATAAAAAGAAACTCTAAAAAGAGGATAAGATAATGTAACTCCTGATGATAAAATTCAAATTCATTTGTCAAGGAGATAAAGAAAATGGGATCTCCGTTTAAATCACTAATTTCATACGCATCCTCATTTTTATTTTGATAAAGATTAATACCGGATGGGGGTAATATTTTACTATTATATCCTGATTGGACATATTCATTATTCACATCATAATATTCAAATAAAGGAATAACTGAAATTATATGAACATCTCCACTTTTAGACTTTAATGAATATTCCAAATACTGACCAGATTGCTTATTTACAAAATGCCAACCTTCTTTTCGATACTTCTTTGATTCAGGGGCATAATGTTCATCGGACCAATATACCAGTGATATATTCTTGAAAATATAAAACGGATAAGTCGTCTTAATTTCGTTTAAAGACTTAAAGTCTAAGGATCTATTTTGTGAGAAATATGCATTCCACTGATCTTTATCTTTCTCTACTTTGAGCAGCTCTTCTAAAACCCTTGTTTGCGTTTCAGAAATAAATCCCTCTCTATCTGATTCCTTTGAATGATAGTAACTGCGTAAGCTAAAAATCAAGAGGGCCAGTGTTATTAAAAAAATATAAACTAAATACTTCTTCACAATTGATTGGGATGAATTAAAGCATCAATATAGCAATAATCGTACTGGACTTTAAAGAATTGAAATGAAATAAAGCTGCGATAAGGGACAAAGCGTCACATAGATTTATTCATGAGTTGAGCTTTCTTGAGAGAAGCTCTTTAATATTAATCTTCTTGCTGTGCTTTTTACTGTTTCTATACCATAAAATCCCGATTACCATAGCCACTAAATACGGGGCAGCAAAAAGGTATAAGATTCCAAAATTTAGTGAACTAGCTATTCCAATTTCACCATTATTAACATTGTTCTCTACTGTTGCCCTACACATTGCACACTGTGCAGAAACATTGGAAAGGCCAACAAACAGAAAAGAAAATATAAAGAAGAAAAGCTTTCTCATCATAAATTATTTACTTATAAAACTGCATCAAACGGATAAGAGTTCTCATTAATTAAGATAATATTGACTTACCATACCATAAACGATCACTCCAGTTATAGAAACATACAGCCATATTGGGAAGGTCCACTTCACTATCTTCTTATGCTTTTCGATCTTATCCGTCAATGCATAGTAAAAGGCAAATAGGACAAAGGGAACAACGATTGCTGCTAGCAGAATATGAGAAAGTAATATGACAACATAAAAACCTCTCCAAAACATCAATTTTCCCGTCTTTTCCGCTTCCTCTAAAACACCATTCCCATTTACATCTCCGTATACTGTAGAATCTGCTGTAGAATGATAAATCACGTAGCTAACTAAAAACAAACTGCCCAAAGTAAAAGCGATAGACATCATACTCTTATGAGCCCTAATATTCTTTTGCTTTATGAAATACAAACCTAATAGCAATACGATGGTAGTTAAAGTATTAAAAGTGGCATTTAAATGTGGTAACATATAAACCCAATCACCTGCTCCTTGTATTTTCTCCGGTGTAAATATTAAGATTGCAACTACCACTGGAATTGCAATTGACAATATCCAAATTAAGCTAGTATATGATTTTTGATTAGTATTAACTGATTCCATTTATTTCTTACTTAATAAAACTCTAATTTCTAATATCAATCTGTCCACCTCTTTTGTTTCATACCCATTGTAATAGCCTCTTATCCGGTTCTGCTCATCTAAAAGCACTAAAGTCTCGTCCGCTGCAATAATATCCTCAGAAGGATGTTCTCCATCCCATTCTTTCGTTGGAAAGGCGTACAGACAATTAATAAGGCTATTTCGTTTATTTTCGTGATAAAGATATGTCTTCGATTTTTTCGAGGGCAAAAATCCAGTATTGCCTAACTGATCTACTTTTCCTGAATCAATGGATTGTAAACTTAAAATACTAATAGACACTTCATCGAAAGTATTCAACACCCTGTTTAACTCATTCTTCAGGGTCTGGATTTCTGGATCTTGAGTATTTGGAAAGTGAATTACTTTAAAATCCGCATCGTAAATCTCTGATAACTTTACAATTTCCTTCTGATTCAAGTTCATGAACTCTACATTATCCCTTGTCAGATTAACATCATTACAATACCTTTTTTCTTGATCCTCAAAAAAGATGGGCAAGTTAAATTCATTTTGACCATAGGATCTCAAAAACAAATATAAAATCACAGGAAAACTAAGGGTAACTAGTAGTATAAGAATTTTTGACTTCTTCATAAACAAAAAAATCAGGCTGATCTACATCAACCTGATTCATTTAAATTTTCAAATCAATTAATTTAATTTCTAATATTAAAGATCGCACTACCTTCAACCATTAGTGCTACAACTAGCCATAAAATTAAAATGGTTGGGATCATGATTGACCAAATCAAAGCTTTTTGTTCGTGCTTAAGGTGCATAAACTCAGCTACAATATAAAATGCTTTTACAACTGTTAAACCTAAGAAAATAGATACTAGAATTATACCTCTAGGTAAAGTAAATGCGAAAATAAACTCAATTATGGTTACTATTGCTAGTATTGCTGCTACCTTCCAGATTTTCTTGGTCTTTTCTTTATCTTCAGGAATAACCTGAACGTTATTAGTTTCTTCGTGTGACATATCTTATATGAATTCTTTTAATTAATATCTCTAATTTCTACTTTCCTAACTTGCTCTAGTTAAATTAAGTAGAAAAGTGTAAATACAAATACCCAAACCAAATCAACAAAGTGCCAATAAAGCCCAGTTTTTTCAACCATTTCGTAATGTCCCCTTTTTTCATAGGTGCCTACCACTGCATTAAAGAAAATAATGAAATTTATTACTACTCCACTGAATACATGGAAACCATGGAATCCTGTAATGAAGAAGAATAATGATGCAAATAATGGGGGACCATATTGATTTTCTGTAAGATTAGCACCAAATATGGTTTCTCCCATGGCGTTTACTGTGCCTTCTGCCGTGCCATGGATAAAGTGACTCCACTCCCAAGCCTGACATGCCAAGAAAGTTAATCCACCGATAATGGTCCAAAGCATCCATTTGATAACGCCCTTTCTATCCATTCTATGGCCAGCTTCAACAGCCAATACCATGGTAACACTACTTAAAATCAAAATGAAGGTCATGATACCAACGAATATCAAAGGAGCATGTACCCCATGAAGAAAAGGAACAGCCTCAAATACCATCTCAGGAATTGGCCAATACTCTGTACTGAAAGTAAATTCAGATACAGTACCTTCATAAGCAGGGTGTGCATAACGGATGAGACCGTAGGTTATCAATAAAGCAGAAAATGAGAATGCATCCGAAAGAAGGAAGAACCACATCATCAGTTTTCCATAACTAGCATTCATAGGGGCTACTCCACCTCCCCATTGGTTTTTTGTAGTAGTATCAATTGTTGCAGTAGTTGCCATAAATTTATCTGTTCAAAAAAGGATTAATGATTTAACAACAAAAATATATATAAATATACCCAAAGTCCATCTAAAAAGTGCCAATATGTAGTACACATTTCCATTTTTACCATATTTTTAGAATGAACCTTATATTTAAAAGCCGAAAATAACATAATTAAAATAAAAATCAGCCCTGAAATCAAATGAAATGCATGCAAACCTGAAATTACATACAAAAATGAGCCAGAAGGATTACCTACAAAGTAAACATCTCTGTCGACAAGGGCTCCCCATGCTTCGTACTGACCTACAAAAAAGGCAATTGACAAGCCAGCTGTTAAAATCATAAAAAGCTTCAAGTTCTTGAAATTATCTCTTTTAGCTGAAATATAGGCCAAATGCATTGTAATACTACTAGCTACCAGAATAATCGTATTGTACAAAAAGACGGCAGGTAAGTCAAAAATTAACCAATTTCCTTCCGACTGCCGTACAATATAAGCACTAGTTAGTGCAGCAAATATCATGACTACAGTTACTATAAACAACCATAATGCAAACTTCAGTGGATGCATAGAGAGTATTTTAATACTCGGTTGTAATTGTTGTTCTTTATTTATAGAAGTTTCCATTATTATATTTTATCTAAAAGATAAGCCACTTGTACTATCGGTAGGTATAAAAACGACCCGAACATAATTTTTAATGCTGCTTCTTTACTGCATTCTTTCATTAGGTAGAATGTTTGACTAAGGAATAACACTCCGCAAATGGTTGCTACTAATGCCGAATAAATACCAGTAATTCCAAAGAGCGTTGGAAGTAAACCCAAGGGAATCAAAAATAAGGTATAGATCATAATCTGAATTGCAGTATTTAAGTCCTTTTTACCTCCAGAAGGTAATAGCTTAAAACCGGCCTTCTTATAGTCGTCATCCGCTACCCAAGCAATAGCCCAAAAATGAGGGAACTGCCAAATGAACTGGATCCCGAATATAATCCAAGCTTCGATGCCAAAACCATTAGTTGCAGCTACCCAGCCTAATAAAGGAGGTAATGCACCCGGAATGGCACCTACAAATACAGCAATCGGACCAACTCTTTTCAGAGGAGTGTATACAAAGCTGTACAAAATTAAAGACACTAATGAAAGAATGGCAGTCATCACATTCGTGTATACAAGAAGTAAGCCTATACCTGATGCTCCAGTGACGATTGCAAAAATTGTTGCTTCTTGAATAGATATTTTCCCTGTTGGGATAGGACGATTTTTCGTTCTATCCATTTTCTTATCTAATTCTACCTCAATGATTTGATTGATTGTAACGGCAGAACCTGAAACTAAAAAACCTCCCAATGAGAGAAAAGCTAAAACAACGTAATCAATGCCTGCTCCAGAAAAGCCTAAAACGTAACCGAAAGCGGACGAAAAAGCTACCAAAAAGCTTAGCCTCGGTTTAAGAAGAACGAATAAATTCTTTGCGTAACTTATAAGTAAGTCGCTTAAAGATAAATTTTGTGAATTAGAATATTGCATACTCCCTTTTATTTTTCTTTTTCGTGCTATACACTACTTGTAAAAATATATAAAACTGAATCCCAAAAATCATACTACCTAGAACCAAATGAATAGGCTGCGCCCAAAAAGGCACAGCAAAATATGCCATTATGGTACCGGATAAGATTTCAAGAATAATTAAACTAATTAATATTTTTACATTTCTATAAATGATATCTAAACTGTTTTTTTGCTTAAATAATTCATACAGTAAGTAGAAATGAACAAGGGCAATAGCTATTGAGAATGATCTGTGAATGTAAAATTCTAGACCTAAACCTTCTATCCAACTACCCCTTAGAGCCTCTCCCAACCTAAGAGCTACCACATCGAGTGCTTCTCGCACCTGAGTACCAAGGACAATTTGTATAAGTATCATGACCATAGCCACAAGTAGAATTCTTGACAAATTTTTCGATTTGGCTACTTCTACCTTCTTTATGCTGCTCTTCTTATTAACAACAAAATAAAGTCCAGTTAAAACTGCAAGAATAACCATGGCTAGCATCATATGCACTGTGATCAACCAAGATAGTAGGTTTGTCGAAACTACAACCGAACCAATCCATCCTTGAATCAATACTAAGACCAAAGACGCAAAAGCTAAAGCAAAAATCGTTTTAGACTGCCTAACATACTTTAAAGAGCCTGCAACACATAGCACAATCAACAGACCGACCACTGCACCTAATAATCGATTTAGATATTCAGTCCAAGTCTTCGACACATTGAATTCTGCCTCTTCCTTAATTGATTCGTCCGCTAATATTGCCTGACCAATCTCAGAATACCCAAAGACATCTAAGTAACTAGCGAATTTTAAGTTTTTTTGGTGTCTGTATTCAGCATAAAAATCTTGATAATCTTCTGGCAACTGCTCTGCTGAAGTTGGTGGAACCCATTGACCAAAACATTTAGGCCAATCAGGACACCCCATGCCTGATCCGGTACTTCTGACAATACCCCCAGCTAGGATCAAAAGATAAACAGCTACTACCGTAACTGTAACTAAGTTCCGATAGTAGCTGCTTATCTTAAATGAGTTATTATGCGTTTGCTTTTGCATCAGCTGCTGGATCAACAACCTCTTTCTTCGCTAGTTCAACCTCATGGTCTAAATTAGACTCAGGAGTCTGAGACAAAGGAATATGCTGAGGAATAAAATCCTCCTTTGCACCTGGCTTACTATAATCATACGGCCATCTGTAAACTTTAGGAATTTCTCCAGGCCAATTACCATGACCAGGCTCAATAGGAGCAGTCCATTCTAAAGTATTTGATCTCCATGGATTTTGAGGTGCCTTCTTCCCTCTGTACATTGAATAAAAGAAATTGAACAAAAATAAGAACTGAGCAGCAACGGTAACGAAGGCTGCGACAGAAACAAACATATTCAAATCAGTATAGCTACTAAAAGCGTCAAAGTTAGTCCATGAATAATATCGTCTAGGGAATCCTGCAATACCAATGTAATGCATTGGGAAGAAAATCATGTAAACCCCTATGAAAGTCATCCAGAAGTGGATATGGCCAAGCTTTTCATCCATCATTCTACCAAACATCTTAGGGAACCAGTGATAAACACCTGCTAGCAAACCAAAGATTGATAAACTACCCATTACCAAGTGGAAATGTGCTACAACGAAATAAGTATCGTGTAACTGAATATCAATTACTGAATTTCCTAAGAAAATTCCAGTCAACCCTCCAGATATGAAGAATGAAACTAAACCAATTGAAAATAGTGTCGCTGGTGTAAATATGATGTTACCTTTCCAGAGTGTTGTTAAGTAATTAAATACTTTAACCGCTGAAGGAATTGCAATTATCAATGTTAAGAACATGAAAACTGAACCCAAGAAAGGATTCAAACCTGACACGAACATGTGGTGTGCCCACACTACAAATGATAAAACAGTTATCCCTAACATTGACCCAATCATAGCTCTATAACCGAAGATAGGTTTTCTTGAGTTAGTAGCAATCACCTCGGAAGTAATACCCAATGCAGGCAATAATACAATATAAACTTCAGGGTGTCCTAAAAACCAGAATAAGTGTTGATACAGAATTGGACTACCCCCCATGTTTGGCAATGCCTCCCCTCCGATGTAAATATCAGATAAGTAGAAAGAAGTACCGAAACTTCTATCAAACACTAATAATAAAGCTGCTGCAAACAAAACAGGGAATGATAACAAACCAATTACGGCAGTTAAGAAAAAAGCCCAAATCGTTAATGGTAATCTTGAGAAGGACATTCCCTCTGTTCTTAAGTTAATTACTGTAGTGATATAATTAATACCTCCCAATAGCATGGAAACAATAAAGAATACCATAGCTACTAGCCATAAAGTCATTCCCAGCCCTGAACCTTGGATTGCCTGTGGTAATGCACTTAATGGTGGGTATACCACCCAACCACCTGCAGCTGGACCTGTTTCTATAAAAATTGATGACATCATTACCACACTAGATGCAAAAAAGAACCAATATGACAACATATTCATAAATCCTGAGGCCATATCTCGGGCCCCAATCTGCAATGGTATTAAATAGTTACTGAATGTCCCACTTAAACCAGCTGTTAAAACAAAGAATACCATAATGGTACCATGCATCGTTACTAAGGCAAGGTAAAATTCCGGATCTAACTGCCCAGCTTCGGATATCCATCCGCCAAGAAGTGGTCTTAACCAACCTAAATCCATATCAGGGAAGCCTAACTGAAGTCGGAAAATAACTGACATTCCAACACCGATTAACCCCCACAGAATTCCAGTAATCAGGAATTGCTTACCAATCATTTTATGATCAGTAGTAAAAATATATTTAGAAATAAAGCCTTGTTCGTGGTCATGGTGCTCATCATGATGAACTTCCTGACTTAAATTTGCTTCTGCCGTTGTTGACATAACTTTATGATTTAATTTTTTAGTCTAACTTCTTGTTATCAATTCCTGTTTTCAAAAGTGCTAATTCTTTCAAATCTTCTGGCACCTTAGTTAAATATTCAGGATTCCTTTTTAAGAAAGATTCCTGTTCTGCATACCACTCTTGGTATTCCTCAGGTGTGTCTACAATAAGGGTTAATCTCATGGAATTATGACCTCTCCCACAAACCTCAGTACAAGCTATTTCATAATTAAATTCAGGATCATTTAATTCCTCCCTCATTTCTTCGGTTGTTTTGGTCGCTGTAAAGGTAAAAGATGTTGGCATCCCTGGTACTGCATCCATTTTCAACCGGAAATGAGGTGCAAAAACGCTATGCAATACATCTCTCGCTCTAATATTGAAAGTCACAGGCTCGCCTTTTGGTATATGCATTTCACGAGGAATAAAATCATCATACGCTGCTTTATCGTTAAAATCAATACCAAAACTATTTGTAGCTTCTATTACTCGATAATCTGTATTACCTAACTCTCCATCAAGGCCTGGATAGCGTACTCCCCAAGCAAACTGATAACCCATAATTTCTAGATTATTTGTGTTTTCAGGAGCTGGTGCAGTAATATCAGTCCACACTCTCCAACCTGTAAAAACTAATACAGCTAACACTACTGCAGGAACAAAAGTCCAAATAACCTCTAATTTATTATTCTCAGGATAAAAAAGTGCCTTGGAATTCTCTTTATATTGATACTTCCAAGAAAAATAAAACAGTAAAATTTGAGTAATTACAAAGACAACACCGGTTACTGCCATAGTAACCCAAAACATCCACTCATATTCAACCCCGTGCTCTGATGCAACGGGTAAATTATAATTTTCAAACTCTTTGAAAGAATACCAGAAAAACAAGAAACCAGTTCCGAGTAAAAAAACGATAAACATGGCCCCATTAATTTTATTAGAACTAGATTCTTTCTTTTCTCCATCTCCCTTCGCGACACTTATTAAGGCCGAAATTCTGAAGATAAAGAACAAAATTGCTAATAAAAGTACTACTCCTAAACCTATAGCTAAATTGAACATATATATTACTGTTACTAAATTAAATTAAAATACATGGTGATGTTCTGCTTCTTTCAACATTGGGTGATTTTTGGCCACCAATGAAGACTTAGATAATCCAGTTAACGCAACAAATAAGAATGCAACTCCGAAGATGATCGCCATTCCGATTTCTAACAAACCAAATCCTCCATTTTCTTTCATTACTGCTGGGGTTACCATCAGATAAAAATCAAACCAATGACCGATAAGAACCACAATTGTTACGATTTTCAAGAAAACAGTATGTCTTTTTGAATCTCTTGGCATGAAAACCAAGAATGGAAAGAAAAAGTTTAAAATCAAGTTAACAAAAAACACAATACTGTAATGATCACTAGTAAGTCTTTCAATAAAGTATACAGTTTCCTCTGGAATGTTAGAATAATAGATCAACATAAATTGAGAAAACCATATGTAGGTCCAGAAAATAGAGAATGCAAAAACAAATTTCCCTAAGTCATGTAGAACCCCTGTATTTACAATTTTCAAATATCCGTTCTCCTTAAGAATTACTGTTATCAAAGTGATAGCCGCTAAAGCAGTAACCCACCATGAAGCAAATACATACCATCCGAACATGGTAGAGAACCAATGCGTATCAATTGATAGTATCCAATCCCAGGCAGAAGTAGAAGAAGTGACAGCAAAGAATACGATAAAGCCTGCTGAGATACCCCTTAACTTGTAATAATATTTTTCACCTCCGTTTAAATCTTCCTCTAAAGACTTTTTACGAATCCAACGGAACATTAAGAACCATACCACAAAATAAACAACTAGTCTGGCCAAGAAGAAAGGTGTATTCAAGTACCCCTCTTTACCCGCAATAATAGAGTCATATCTTGGATCGTTAACATCATACAAATATTCATGAGTCCAGTGGAAAATATCATGCCCTCCTACTAAAAATATAACCAAAGTTAAAAGACCGCCTATAGGCAACCAGTTACCGAAGGACATTGGAATCCGTATTAAAGCAGCAGACCAGCCAGCTTGAGCAACATATTGGATGGCCACGAAAAAGACTCCAAGAAGGGCCAGACCAACAAAATACATATTATTAATCCAAAGATTGGCATAAATTCTTTTCAACCAACTAGGATTACCTGCATGTTCACCACCATGAGCCTCAGCACCTTCTAAATGGTTTTGATCTCCATCCTCGGTTACATGAGCACCTTCGTTACCGTCAGACATGATAGCTCCATCATGCATTTCTTGAGCATGTCCAGCTTCTTCACTATGGTCTGTGGTACTTGCAAAAAAGGTACCTAGTCCAAATAATACAAGCCCTACAATCGCTAAAATAGAAAGTGTCTTTTTTGCTTTTGAGGTAAATTCAAATTTTTCTTCAGCCATGATAACTTATCTTAAAACTGTTATATTAATCTTGTTTTTGTAAAGTTTGTACATAACGTACAATTTTCCATCTATCTTCTTGTAGCACTTGAGAACCATGAGCTCCCATTCTTCTAATTCCATGTGTAATTACATGAAAAATATGTCCTTCCGACAATTGTGAAGTTGCTCCGGCACTGTATGATGGTACCCCTTGATATACCTTTCCTACTAATGCTGTTTCATCCATAGAACCACCACCATTTTCTCCGTGACAATGAGTACAGTATTTGGTGTATAAAACCTTACCTTCTTCCAGAATCACATCATTATCAGGTAATGGGTTTTTCATTATTCTAGCTGCCAATTCAACACTATCCTTTGGTAATCGATAGGGAAGCATTCCATTTTCATCTCTAGGCACCGTATTGTTAGCAGGTTGCCTCATTGTCATGCCAAATGGATTGTTAGGGTTTGAGTTGAAATATTCTCCATACTCGTCTTCATCAGAACCAACCCATGCTCCAGCATCCTTTTCAGTAATCTGCGTTAATGGTTCATAAGAAACAGCATGATACATATTAGGTGCGTATTCTGTACCCGGATTATCCTCTCCCGGCTTACATGCCACAACTAAAACTGTAACTAAGCCGAAAAATAAGATTTGAAATATTCTATTTTTATTCATCATTTCCTTAATCAACTTAAAATTTCTTTTCATTTATTTCTACAGCACCTGAGTCTTTCAAGATAGCATTAAGCTCATCCGTTGATTTGCTATTTTTAGCCAGATCAATAGCCATTACATGCATATCATCAGTACTTCTGATATCGTATATTCTCGGTTTTCCATAAGGCTTCAAATTACTGATTATAAAGAAGGTAGCAACCATCCCTAAAGCCGCAAGAAGAACTGTTACCTCAAAACCAACTGGTACAAATGATGGGATTGCAATATGATCTTTACCACCAATTATCATTGGCCAATCGATTCCCATCATGTATATCATCATCAAAAATGCTAAGCAAGTTCCAGTGATACCAAACATAAATGCTGCAATGGAAATTCTGGAGCGCTTATAGCCCAATTCATCATCCAAACCATGAACTGGATACGGAGTATAACATTCATGAATTTTTACATCGCTTCCACGGACTTTTTTAACTGCGCTTAAAAGCACTGATTCGTCATCAAAAATCCCTACGATAAAGTTTTTACCGCTTTCCATAATTATTTTTTGTTTTCAATTTCACCTGAACTAGATTTCAATACTGATTTTACCTCTGCCATATTAATCACTGGGAAGAATTTAGCAAAAGAGAAGAACAGTGTAAAGAATAAACCAAAACTGAATAGATAGATACCCATATCATAAACAGTAGGACTAAACATGGCCCAACTTGATGGCAAGTAATCTCTATGCAATGAGGTTACAATAATCACAAATCTTTCAAACCACATTCCAATATTTACCACTATGGATAAAATGAAAGTTGCCCATAAACTTGTTCTAATTTTCTTGAACCAGAATAACTGAGGTGAAATTACATTACATGTCATCATCGCCCAATATGCCCACCAATAAGGTCCGGTTGCCCTGTTTAAGAATGCATATTGCTCATATTGTACACCAGAATACCACGCCATAAACAATTCAGTAATGTAGGCTACACCCACAATTGAACCCGTTATCATAATAATGATATTCATCAATTCAATATGATTAATGGTAATATAATCCTCTAAGTTGTACACTTTCCTTGTTACCAACATTAATGTCAATACCATTGCAAAACCTGAGAAAATCGCTCCTGCTACGAAATATGGAGGGAAAATGGTAGTATGCCATCCTGGAATAACAGAAGTTGCAAAATCCATCGATACGATGGTGTGAACTGAAAGTACCAAAGGAGTCGCCAAACCAGCTAACACTAACGAAACTGTTTCATATCGCTGCCAAGTTTTTGCAGCACCATCCCAACCAAAACTCAAACCACCATATATCGCTTTCGATATTTTATTTGTAGCTCTATCCCTAATAGTAGCAAAATCAGGAATCAATCCGATATACCAGAACACCAATGAAACTGTGAAATATGTAGAGATCGCAAAGAAATCCCATAGTAAAGGAGAGTGGAAGTTAAGCCATAACGAACCAAAGGTATTTGGAATTGGAACAAACCAATAAATACTTAGCCAGGGTCTACCTGTGTGTAAGATCGGAAACATTAGTGCACAGATTACAGCAAAAATTGTCATCGCCTCTGCTGCCCTATTGATGGAAGTTCTCCATTTTTGACGGAACAAAAGCAATACTGCCGATATCAAAGTTCCTGCATGACCAATACCTACCCACCATACGAAGTTGGTAATATCCCATGCCCATCCTACGGTTTTATTCAAACCCCACATGCCTATACCATCCCATACCGTGACAGCTACAGCGTAACCTCCCACAAATAATGCTCCTAACGAAAGTGCCATAGCGGCCATCCACTTAGGGTTTGGTTTGGCTTCTACATGCCTACAGATATCATGAGAAACATCATGATAGGTCTTATTTCCCGTTACTAATACTTCTCTTACTGGTGAAGTGACTTCCATATTGCTACAGTTATTAAATTAAGCCTTAGTATTTACTTTATCTTTATTTCTGATTTTGGTCATATACCAAACGTTTGGTGCTACACGCAACTCTTCCAGCACATGGTAAGCGCGTTCTTCATTCACCTCTTTAATTGGTTCATCAGATTTCTCTTTCAATTTCAAGTATTTTGAAATCGCTGAATCTTGATTGTTCAAGTCACCAAAAACGATCGCATCAGAAGGACATGCAGAAGCACATGCTGTATTAACATCTTTATCTTCTAATTTACGCTTCTCTTTTTTCGCTTTCAATTTACCTGCTTGGATTCTCTGAACACACATAGAGCATTTTTCCATAACTCCACGAGAACGAACCGTTACGTCTGGGTTTAGCACCATTTTACCTAGGTCATTATTCATGGCCATGTTCTTATCAAACTTGGTATTGTCATGGTATTTGAACCAGTTAAATCTTCTTACTTTATAAGGACAATTGTTAGCACAATATCTTGTACCCACGCATCTGTTATAAGTCATTTGATTTAATCCCTCTGAACTGTGAGTAGTAGCGGCAACCGGACAAACAGTTTCACAAGGAGCATTATTACAATGCTGACACATCATCGGTTGGAATGTTACTTCCGGATTTTCAGCGGCTTTCTCCAAACCTGCTGTATCATCTGGTGCTGCATCTGAGCTGTAGTATCGGTCAATACGCATCCATTGCATATCTCTTCTCATCACTACTTCCTCTTTACCAACAACCGGAATATTATTTTCTGACTGACAAGCTATGGTACATGCAGAACAACCTGTACATGAATTCAAATCAATAGCTAATCCCCAATGGTGGTTATTATATTTATGTCCATTCCAAAGCGTCAATTTGGACGGAGCAACTTTTCCTTTGCTAGTGGCAACATGAGGTTGGAAATCTCTTTGCCAGTTCTTCTTTTGATAATCCTCCAATAGAGCTTCCTGAATCACAGTCTCACGCCCCATGAAGGTTTGGTGTGTTTGGGTTTGCGCTAGTTGGTAGCTTCCTGCTGTTCCATCAACGCTAACTCCGGCTGTTAAAGCATAAGCTTTTGAACCATTTAGCTGACCCAAGAAAGGATAAACATCAAAGCCTACACCATTGGCAACTTTACCAGCCATTTTTCTACCATAGCCCAATGCTAACCCGATAGTTCCATTTGCTTGGCCTGGCTGAACCAAAGCTGGAACTTCCATTGCTTGACCATTAATAGTCAAATTGATTTTAGACGTTTTACCTTCAAATATTTTTATTCCTAACTCATTGGCCATTTTTTGTGAGATCGTTGCGTAATTATCCCACGTGGCTTTTGAAATCGGATCAGGTAATTCCTGTAACCAAGGGTTGTTGGCATGATAACCAGTCCCTAAAGAAACTTTTTGGTAGAAAGAAACTTCTAATCCGCTATTGTTAGGCTTATAATTCTTATTAATTCTACCAGCAGAAGCAGATAAATCTACACCCTGAGTTGATACATTGTTGCTTTCCACTGCATAAGTGAATACACCATTATATAACGTCTTATCCCAGAATATATCGAACGTAGGCTCCTGACCATTGTAGTGATTATCCTCCCAATTCTTTCTAAGGAAATTGTAATATTCTTGTTTGTTACCAGTCCAAGTCAAGAAACTGTCCTGAGCCTGACGAGTCTTGAATAATGGAGAAATAGTTGGCTGAGTTAAGCTCAGTTGACCCTTTTTAGGCTCCGCATCATTCCAAGATTCTAAGAAGTGATGATCTGGTGCTACATATTTGACAACATCAGCTGTTTCATCTTTTCTGTCGGAAGTCGAGACTGTCAAAGCTACTTTACTCAAAGCTTTTGTCAAGTCCTCACCCATTCCCGAATCATAAACAGGATTAGCATTATAGAAAATAACAGCTTTAATACTTCCAGCATTTGCATCTTTGACAAATTTACCGAAAGCAGCATCATCGCCTTTTCTTGCATTTGAATGTTGATTCAAATCAAGGGTAGTACCATAGTTATTCAACATGGAATTGATACCATTGACTAACATTTGAATATCAGAATCATTTGAGCCTGACACTACAATTGATTTACCCTGACTAGCAACCAAGTCTTTGGCTGCTTTTGAAATGTTTGCAACCTCTACTTTATTGGTATTTATACCAGAATTACCAGTTATTTTCGCTACTTCATTATATAAAGCAGCTACCACTAATCCGTCTTGAGAAGGTTTGATTGTTGTTCTGTAATCTGCATTCGAACCAGTCAATGAAAGGTTAGATTCGAATTGGTAATGACGCGACATTTTTTTGTTGTCACTATTTACCTTTCTTGTTTTACTATATTGCTTAGTATGCTCAATTGGAGAAACCCAAGTTCCCAAGAAATCTGCACCAAAACTTACTATTGTCTGAGCTTTGCTAAAGTCATAGGAAGGTACCGCTTTCACACCGAACATTGTTTCATTAGCTTTCAACATTCCATATTGAGAAACAGCATCATACATCACATGCTCCGTGTTTCCATACTTTTCAGCCATTTCATTAATAGCTTTTAAAGTAGATGGAGAATTGATTGTATTGGAAACAATTCTTATTTGACCGCCCGCATCGCTTATTGCTTGCAGTTGCTCAGTGATTTCTTTATCAATTGTTCCCCAATCAGCACTTTTACCTTCTTTCAAAGGACCTCTTAATCTTTCTTGGTCATATAAAGAAAGTACTGACGCTTCAACCTGTGCATTTACACCACCTTGGGTAATAGAAGAGTTTTTATTTCCTTCTATTTTGATTGGTCTTCCTTCACGAGTTTTTACCACTATACTAGCGTAATCACCACCGACAGAGTAGGTAGATGCATAGTAATTAGGAATACCTGGGTCAACATCAACAGGTTTGTTCAAATAAGGGATCGCTTTTCTTACAGGTGCCTCGCAAGCCGCCAAAGAAGCTGCTGCTACACCAAACCCCATCATTTTCAAGAAATCCCTTCTGGAAGGACTACCTCCATTGGATTCTTTTTTATCATTGATTGGCAAGTACTCAGGAAATTCCTTTTCCGCATTTTTAACGAATGAAGGATCATTCGTTAATTGTTCAGTTCCTTTCCAATATGTTTTTTGATCACTCATATCTATGATTAATGAAGTCGATTAATTTCTTTTACTTAATAATGACATTTCGCACATTCCAGACCGCCTATGTCCACTACTTTCAAGTCGCCACCATCATGTGCTTGAACTAATTGATCGTAATATGCATTACCTTTAGCATTTACCTTAGTCTCTCTGTGACAGTTGATACACCATCCCATAGTTAATGTGCTCCATTGCTTCACAACTGCCATTTCCTCTATAGGACCATGGCAAGTTTGACATTCAATTTCCCCTACATTCACGTGCTGAGAGTGGTTGAAGTAAGCCAAATCTGGGAGGTTATGTACCCTTACCCATTCAATTGGCTTTACGTTATCACCGTATTCGCCAGTTTCAGAATCGTAATCTATGGCTTTATATATTTTGGCAATTTCTTTAGATTCGGTTTTAATAGCTGTGTGACAATTCATACAGATATTGGCAGATGGAATATTAGCACTTTTACTAATCATCACACCAGTGTGACAATATTGACATTCTATTTCATACTGGCCGGCATGAATCTCATGAGAGAACGCTATTGGCTGTGTTGGCTGATAACCTTGTTGAACACCAACAGTGTAAAGGCCATCAATAACTGTTTTAGCAACAACCGCAGTAAATATTAAAATCACGAAGAATAGGAATCCATTACTTCGAACAAGTTTGTTGAGATTTAAGCTTTGGTTAACAAATTCTTTATCTCTTTGATCTACATCGGCTTTTTGATTTATAAATTTAGTAAGGACCGTTACGATCAATACTAAAACAATTAAGATCAAGATCAATACCACTACAAACCCTATAATAATTAGAGTCAAGTACTCTGAAGGAATTCCTGATCCACCAGCACCAGCTGTAGTAGCTTCACCACCGGCATCAGCAGTCGCTTCTTGAGGTGGGTTATCAGTTTGATACTTTATATAACCTAAAATATTTTTGATTTCCTCATCTGCAAAGTAATCAAAGCTAGGCATTACAGCCTTTCCGTATTCGTTGTAAAGATTTACAGCATATTCATCACCGCTTTGAATCACCTTTTGAGAATTACTAATAAAATTTAGTAACCAAGGCAACTCTCGTCTTTCGTAAACGTTTTTAAGAGCAGGACCAACCATTTTTTGTTGAACCTGGTGACAAACAGCACAATTATTTTTGAATAGTTTTTCACCATTGGCAATGGCTTCATCGCTTGTAGGCAATTCGTCAGCCTGAGCAAAAGCATTGTTGGGTAATGATAAAAAACTCACTAATAGGAATGCTATAAAAGATAAGCGAGTAATATACGTTTTCAAGGACATATTTATTTGTTCATTTAGCATCTGGGAACACCAATTATTAATTGGGTACAAATCTACTGCCCAAAGCCATTATTTCAAATACATTTCACAGACAAATTTGGGGTTTTTATATTCCAAATCAAGGAAATAGCCTTAAATAACTGAATACAAGCTCCTTATAGCGTTACAAATAGTAAAAACAATACTAATTTAGAAAAGTTATAAATAGGCTTCTGAGTGAACTTTTGTGCATTTAGAAGAAATTAACGGAATAATGCAATGTATTCTCTTCTAAGTATTGAAAAAGGCTCCATCCTCAATCTTTCCCAAAAGCCTTCTCCTCTGTTTTTCCTCAAAAGCGAAGGGAATTTGGATATTGAGTGTATTTAATTTTGTAGGCTACCACCTAGCTATAATTAAATCTTATTGACAATATTTGCAAGCCAAATTAAATCTTTTAACAGGAGTTCCTTTAGCTTGATTTGAGACGTAATTTCACATTTTATTCAACATTACAGGATCGAATGAGTATAGTAAGAGAGACTAAAAAACTAAAATTCACATGAGAAAATTAACTTTTAGGAACGGAGATATTTTACCTGCACTAGGATTAGGTACTTGGAAATCAGAACCAGGAGAGGTATATGAAGCTGTTTTAGAAGCAATTAAGGTTGGCTACCGACATATTGATTGTGCTTACATATATGGTAATGAAAAAGAAATTGGAGATGCCTTGCAGACAGCCTTTCAAGAGGGTATATGTAGTCGTGAACAGATTTTCATCACTTCTAAATTGTGGAATAATGCACACTTGCCAGAAGATGTAGAACCAGCGCTTCAGCAGACTTTAAAAGATTTGCAGCTAGAATATCTAGATCTCTATTTAATGCATTGGTCAGTGGCTCTGAAGCCTGAATCACAATTTCCCAAAACAGGTGATGACTTTCTAGGGCAAGATAATGCGCCAATCCAGAAAACGTGGATGGCCATGGAAAAATTAGTTGATAAGGGAATGACCAAACACATAGGAGTAGCAAATTTTAATATCAACAACCTTGAGAAAATAAGGAAAAATGCAACTATTAAACCTGAAATGAATCAGGTCGAGTTACACCCTAATTTAGTTCAAGATGAATTGGTAAAGTTCAGTAAGAAGCATGATATTTTGGTAACAGCCTACTCTCCTTTGGGATCAAAAGACAGGGCTAGCCAAATGAAAAAGGAGGATGAACCCGATCTATTTGAACTTCCAATTATCAAAGATTTGGCAACGAAATACGGTAAAACACCTGCTCAGATTTTGATTGCGTACGGACTCAACCGTGGCATTTCTGTAATTCCAAAATCAACTAATGCAGGCAGAATAAAGCAGAATTTGGAAGCTGACGGAATACAACTAACCCAAGATGAGGTGCAAGCCATTAATCAAGAAGATAAAGGATATCGATTTGTGGATGGTAGCTTCTGGACAATGGAAGGTTCACCTTACAGTATGAAAGATTTGTGGGGCTAAGCTATTATTGAAAAATAGAATTTAATAGCAAGACAGCCGATGGAAGTAGATTTCATCGGCTGTTTACTTGAAACTAACCTAATCAGCCCCTTTTCTCAGGTAATTGCGTATATTTTGGAAAATTACCAAATAGCTTTTCATCATTATCTGTTTTGGTCACTGCTTCCACCAAATATCTACCCCCTACAAAACAACCTTTCCAAGATTCGCCTATTCCCCCGAATGTAGCTTCGTTATCTCCCCTTGACTTCATTTTATTAATTCCGACTTTATACGCCCTGATTTGACAAGCAATTTCTTCTGCCTCCATATCATCATCGCAAGCAATAGAACCAACCAAAGCACCATTGGAAACATTCATCTCATTAATCAACTCATTTTTGTGATCGACCAAAATGATGCTGTCTAAAGGCCCGAAAGGTTCATGATGATACAGTTCTGCATTTTTAGGCAAGCTCAACAAGGCGGCTGGAGCATAATAGGCCGAAGTATCCTGATTAGGTAGAAATAAGTCATCGTTCAACTCTCCTTGATATATGGAAACCGCACCCTTACCAATCGCATCATTGTACATCACGTCTAGTTCATTTACCTTGTTAGAGTTGATCAAAGGACCAAAATCATAATCAGGAAGTTCAGTTTCGCCCTCCTCCACCAAAAGTGGATGACCAAAACGAAGGGATTTTAAAACTGGTAAATACATCTCCAAAAACTTAGGAAATAGATTTCTTTGTACCACGAATCGTACATAAGCTGTGCATCTTTGCTTTCCGTATTTAAACCCAGACTTGATTTGCTTTGCTAAATTATCCCAATCAGAAAACTCCCAAACACCGTAAGTATTGATCCCTTCCATCTCTAACATATAGCGTTTATCTTTATTATATAAAGAGCTGGCAATTGACCGTCCATTACTCTTTCCCCCTACATAAGACAGGCAATCCACTGCTTCATGAGTAACCAGCGCTTCACTAAGAATTCGACCTGAACCACTAATTAAAGACACCGGCAACCCTTCTCTTTTTGCCAAAGCAAAACAAAGCGAAAGTGACCACAAGCCTCCATCAGAGGGTGTTTTGGCGATCACTGTATTTCCAGACAAAACTTGCACCATACAAGCATGCACCAAGACTGATAACGGATAATTCCAGGAAGCAATATTGGAAATCACTCCCAATGCCTCTCTACCTTCAATCATTTCATCAACATTGTCGATATACCACCTAACTCCATCAATGCATCGTTGCACTCCATCTAATGCCTGACTATAAGGTTTACCGATTTCCCAGACCAAAATCAAGCCCAGCAATTCTTTATGCTCTTCTAAATGATCGATTGTTTTGCTGACCTTTTCTTTCCTTTTTGCTAGAGATACTTCTTTCCAACTTTTAAATTCTTCTGCACAGTACTCCACTGCTTCCTTTCCATCTTGCGATTTCAACATGGGGTAAAAGCCTAGCTGGGTACCATCAAGACAAGAATTAAAGGGTTTCAAATTCATCTGATCGCTCCATTCTCCTTTTATGAGATTCATCACATTTCCATCTTTATTGAAGGCTTCGGGAATGAGATTTTTCAGTTGATCGTAGAGTATAGTCCACTCCGCTTTGGGTAAGATGTGTTTTGCCATAAAATTAGTTTTTTGTACCAACCTTATGTGAGAATAATATGTTTGGAATAATAATTTGATTGACCTTGAAACTTTATCAAGCGGTTTCACTTAAACCGTTTTTAATCTTTGGCTTTTATTCTTTCCCTAAGATGAACACAAATTTGATTCTGAAATAAAAGAGCCAATAAAAGTAAAACTTATTGGCTCTTTTTATCAAAGATTGATTGTTTGGCTTTGTGCCACTTTCACTTAATACTTTGCTGACTCACTGTTTGCTCCACTTTGCTTTATAAATTCTCTTAAATCGTCATTAGCCGTTTCCAAATCTGCTTTTCTTAAATACATCATGTGACCACTTCTATAGCCTTTAAAGCTTAAGCGGTCTTTCATTTTACCGCTAGGGTCAAGCTGCCACATGGTGTACTTAGAATTGAAATAAGTGGTAGCCCCATCATAATAGCCCGTTTGGAACATCACATTTAAGTATGGATTCTCCGCCATTGCTTTTCTGAGATCTTCGCGTGTATTATTATATTCAAAACTCCAAGGATAAACTGAGCCGAACATATTGTATTTAATATCAGTCTTAAAGTTCAATTCTTCTCTGATATAGGAATTGATTGCAGGTGTAAAAGAATGTAACCAAGAAGTTAATTCTGCACTGTAATCAGGAGAAACTCCTGCTTCTGTTTTGTCTATACCCAAATAGCGAGAATCTAATCGGCCGATGGTATATCCGCTTTCATCTCGCAATAGCTCCTTCCAGAAAAAGCTAGTAGGTACATCCAAATTATGCTGTAAAATAGATTTCTCCGATAAGCCTGAATAGAACGACATCTGCTCCGCTACTTGCTGTTTTTCTTCAGCTGAAAGAAAACCGCCTTTAGCTAAAGCTGGCATTAAGGTATTGATGGCAAATTCTTCTGATTCAGGTAAGATTTCCAGAAGATCTTTCGATTGTAAGGCTTCGGACAACATTCCATGATGCCAGGCCGCTGCCGTGAAGTAAGGAAAATTAATAGCCTTAGAAATCGCTGGATCGGAATTGATGGCTGTATAATCAGCTGGAGAAACCATGATTACGCCATTGAGATACATCCACTGTTGCTCCTGCAAGGCTAGGGCTAAGCCTGATACACGTGTACCACCATAACTCTCTCCTATCAAGTATTTAGGCGAAGTCCATCTCTCGTGACGTGTTACGAAGGTGTTCAACCATTCCGCTAAGTATTTGATATCCGCATTTACACCAAAGAATTTATCTCTATTGACGTCTTTGCCAGTTTCAGGAATCGTGCGGGAATAACCGGTATTCACTGGGTTTACAAATACGATATCAGCCACATCTAAAATAGAATGCGGATTTTCATGAAAGCCATAAGGCTGTACAGGGTAACCTTCTGAATCGATATTTAAAATTTTAGGACCAGTGTAAGCTACGTGCATCCAAACGGAAGCGGAACCCGGGCCTCCATTGAATGAAATTAAGAGCGGACGATTTTTAGCATCTACATCAGTTCTCTTGTAGTATGTGTAGAACAAAGTGGCATCTGGCTCACCCATTTCATTCCAAACAGGCTGTGTACCGGTAGTGGCTGTATAGGAAACTTTTTGTCCCTCGATGGTAGTGCTGTGACTAGTCACCACTGTGGTGTCTACTGCAATTTTTCGGTTTTGGGCGAATCCAGTAACACAAACCAATAGCAGGCTCATCAATAAAGTAGATTTTATATTCATCATATTCTTTCACATTAATTAAATGATATCACATAAATCTAATTGAAAGAATTGAAATTGACTATTGCTAATTCGATTAACAGTAATATGACTGGATTAGTGGTGATTGAAGCAGATTGCAATTAGGAATACAGATACTCCATTTTCTAATAGCAAAACCTAAATACGAGCAATCATTTGATAAAGTTTATCCCATAATTTCCACATATCTGCCCTACCCGATCTAAATCAGGTGGACCAGGCGGTAATTCCGCTAATTCATGAAACATTTTTTCAATCCCTGCTGGAAATGCACTTGTTATCATTTTAGCCTTTTCTGTTCCTACAACAGTCCATGAATGCGGAACATTTTTAGGGGCAAAAGCTGTATCTCCAGGCTGGAGTACCGTACTTTTACCTCCTACCCAAATCTCAACTTCTCCTTTTATAACCCGAAAAATTTCGTCTTCCTTAGTGTGGACGTGGGGAGGAATTCCAACGCCTGGCTCTACATCATCCACCCACTCAACAATTTGATTATTGGTGTCACTACCCACCAATTTGTGTTTTTGCACGTCTCCTAAGACGTTAAATACTTCCCCTTCATTGTCTTTAATAATTTTGGGACTGAGCTTATTGGCAAGATTTGTTTTTCCAAATAATGGCTTACTACTTGCTATTCCGGAAAGCAGAGCAATGCCAACTCCTACTCCTGAGGTCTGTATAAATTTTTTTCTGTTCATGGTTCTTATCTTTATGAGTAAAGATAAGGACACCAATGGCAATCAAAGTTGTGATAAAATCGGTAAAACCTTTGAATTTAGAACGGCTCAGCTTTTTCTGATCTGTGAAGGGGTCATTCCCGTATGCTTTTTGAGAAAATAACTAAAATAATCGGGGGCAGAAAATCCTAATTCGTAGCATATTTCCTTCACGCTTTTATCTGTAAATTTCAAACTATGACGGCTCCTCATAATTAATTGCTCATCAATAAGGTTTTTTGCGTTCGTATGTAAAACATCTTTCACACACTCATTGAGATATTTGCTTGATACATTAAGTAAATTAGCATAGTGGCTAACCTCATGTTCTTGTGTAAAGCGCTGGTCAATACTTTTCTTAAACTTATACACTAAAGTTGCTTTAGCATTATTATCCGAAATCACACTTTTGATATTACACTTACCATCGCAATACACAAAAAAAGTGTTTAAGAGCGATAAAATAGCTTCTTCTTTATGTGCCAGATTAGTGCTTATTAATTCATCAAGCATTTCAAGAATAGATTGCACCCGTTTTTCTATACCAGGAGCAAGATTGATCTTTGGAATTTCATCAGTGGACTTAAATAATCTGACCTGTGTGATATGAAGGTTTTTAAAGGTTGGATGGTTCAAAATGCTTTTGGGCAGATATAACACATAACCCGATGAAGTACCCACATCATTTTTTAAAATTGTCCAACGATGATCAGGTGTAAGAAAGAAAACAGAATTTGAAACGTGGTGGTATTGGGTATTATTAATTTCTATATATCGAACATGGTCTTGAATCCAACAAAGGTGATAGTACCCCTCTTCATTTACACACGAACTTAGCTCATCAAGTATTGGTGATATTTTTACTTTTTCGGATACCATAAGTGCATTATAGTCATTGGCTATTGAGAGAAAAGCAAGGCGGACTCATTTATGATTCACCATCTACAACCAGCCAAGCCGTCTTTTAAAATTACACATACTAGCTAATTCTGCAAGTTAAAACCAAATATATTTGATCGAGAAAACTGACTTCCTTGCATTTGTTCAGGGTTGTTGATCTAGGTATTGTCTTGGAGGAGGATGCTCAAACCGTTTTTTAAGGCCAATATTTCAAACAGTAACTAATTGTTGTCACTTGATTTCGCCAATTTTCGATCAATCATATACTCAAAGACCTCATCAAACCGCTCGATATAAGGTTCGTTCATGCTATACTTGATGTATTTCTTAGCTAAATTGAAATTTTCAATTGCCATCTTCTGATCGTCAAGTTTCTCATAGACTAAGCCCAATTGAAAGTATGCTTCAGGGAACTTTTTGACTGAACCTAAGGATGCTTCAAAATGGCCGATTGCTTTATTATACTCTCCCAGCCCGGCATAACATCTTCCAGTGTAAAAGGAAACCAAAAAATTACCATCAAAACCTAATGCCTCCTCCTCTGCAGTGACCATTTTGAATCTTTCGATGGCTTCCTTATAATTCCCTAGTTTATATAAAGCTTGTCCTTTAATTAAGCCGCAAGGTTCTCCCCAACAAGAATTATAGAAATTATTTGTAATTTTTTCAATTAAATCCACATCTCGTACAGCTCCTTCATAGTCTCGGTAATAATACAAGAGCGTCCAAGCTCTGTATTCTAGCGCATTGGACTTTCCATTTGAAATATCAATTTCAACAGCTTTATTCAAGACTTCCATAGCTTTCATATGTTCGCCCACTTTTTTATATGAATAAGAAAGTCTTTGTCTTATATCGACATTATTGGGCTGCAAAATCAATGCGGAGTCTTTATAAACTCTATGGATTGCTGAAGGTTGCAAGAAACGCTCTTCTGAAATTGTATCAAACCAGTTACTTAGCTCTTCCTTTTCAGCTTCATTTAAAGAATCATAATCATTGACTGACTTTTGATGACAACTCCCAAATAGTAATAGTAATATTAGACTAATTATTCTCATTTTTAAGGACTTACATCTGTAATTTTACCGCGCTCAATCTTAAACATTAAAAAAGAATGTACATCCTTGAATTGAAGCCATTCTCTCTGTGATGCTGAAGGCGGGAAATCATTTAATTCACTCACTTTGTTAATGATATGCTTTACTAGTTTTGTTGAAAAAACGGATTCTTTAAATGATCTATCCATTTGAACCAGTCCAAAATCACCAAGATTTCCACTACAATTTATGTTAAAATGGATAATGATATACCCCGATTTCGATTCAGTTTGAGGAAGATTTTCACTTACATATTCTGCTATAAATTCATTTCCCTTATTGAAGGTCACGTCCTCATAATAATACTCACCTTGATAGCCATCATAACAATTAGCATAAGCTGCTGTATTTTGCAGTTGCTTCCGATACTCATCAACGCTTAGCGTATCTTTCTGCAAACTCAAGATTTTGCGAACTTTTGAGGAATAATCCTCCAATTCGATGTTTTGGGAATTAAAGCCTTTTAAGCGGTAAATCGGTTGTGGATTATCATTTTCTTTTCGTAGAGAGAGAAAGTAAATACCATCAATTTCAAAAATCTGATAGGCTTTGGTTTCATATTCGGAGATCATTTTTGAAGTCTGATAGTAATAATTGGTTATAATGTTTACACTATCCTCTTTAAAATTGAAGCTTTGTTTGATGTCTAAATCGTGATTTGGATTAGAATTATCACCTTCAAGGAGCTCATACTTCCAAATGGATTTTCGCAGGACGTTTCCGAATTCTTGAAGGTCAAGTTCATCTTCAACAAGCAGTTTCTGAAACTTAGCAGCATATTTTGGGTTTGGTTTTCCATTACTATATATGCGAAAAGATATCGTATCCTGTAAATCAAAAAGAATTAAATTGCTCTCATTTTTATCTAATATTTTGAATTGCTGATCCTTAAAAGCAATTGTCTCCCCTTCTTTCATTGAATGAAGATCTGAATTATCCAGACTTGCTCCACTTGCATCAAAGAGAAAAACAGAGCCTCTAGCGTGTTTGAGTATGAAAGGATATGGGATGACTCTATCTGCTACTCTGTAGGTTCCAAGGTAGATTTCAGAATTCCTACTTTCTCTTTTGCTACAACCAGCCAAAAATGATATGACAATAAAAAATGAAAGACTTATTTTCATTTAACACGTATTTGAGGGAATGCCAACTTACTGCTATAAATTGTAATTTGAAAATTTCTGCACTGCATATCTAAAAGGTAGCGGGTTTTATTTATTGAATGAGCGGCTAAAGTAAATCCAACACATGACTACATATTAGGTCTATTTATCTGGATAGAATGACCTTTCCTAATATGTTTGCTTGTAGGAGTGTGATATAAAATACTAAACCAGCAAACGAAAGCGGACTAATAAAAAACTATAAAAAGTGGAATTATTATATACCCTAAATCTTGCAGAGATAAGCAATTCGCAGATTCTCAAACCCTTATCGATACTATTTAAATTGAGGAAATCAAAATCCATCTACCCCTTACAAGTAGGCTGAGCAGTATAATCAAATGATCTTCCCATTCTTTTCCTGATTTACATACTCATCTATAAGCACATAGAGCACTGTATTGATGAATATAAATATGATGGCACTCCAAAAACCATAAAACTGAAATAGCCAGGTGGATGACCCATAGCTATGAGCAATCAAAGTGAAAAGTAAGAAGATCTTACTCAGTTTACGAGGCAAATAATAACCTAATACCCCAATCAAGATCACCCAGATAGTAGAGATAATAAACAAACCCGAAACATGCTGCGACATAAACCAAGCGCCAATCGGATTGCCTTCCTTTGCTTTTGTTAAATCGCCTTTCCAATATCTAGGGTCTTGCCAGAAACTGGTAATGAATATATCAAAAATACTGGCCCAGAGTGATGGGATTAGGAGGAGGAGTTTTTGGTTCTTAATCATGAAAGTTGGTAGATACAGTTGATTGTTAATTTATAAAAAACGCAAGTTATGATATTAATTAAGAAAATTAATTCATGATGGAAAAGCATAAACGGAATAGGTTTAATCTTCTTTACCGACTTTGTGCATGATTTGGCTGCATAAGCTTTGCAACAAATTTTCAAATACTATCCAAGTAGATAATCTCCCAGAATTTTTTGTATTAGGGCGAAGACTAGCAATGGATTCTTATCGGTATAGCCGACAGTTTTTTAAGAATCGTTTTTATGAACGATTAGCTTTAAGACTTTTTCTGAATCTTCTAAAATCAAAATTTCATAGTTCTTCCATTCTATAATTAGTTCCTGATCGATAAGCTTGTTTAGTGACATAAATGACACGCTTTTCTGCTCACCTTCCTCTGATAATGAAATAGTATATGAATTAAGGCCAGCAGTCTGATTTCCATTTATATCTTCTGACCATTCACTAATGCAATCTTTAAACAGAATTTCAAGCTTAGCAATAACTGCTGTTTGGCCGAAATCAAGAAACATTGATTTTCCAAAATCTAATTTTTCCACTACTAAGGCAACTTCCATCTTATTAATTTTTAAAGCAAAAGAATAGTCTTGATATGATTTTGGATAGTTTGTTTGTTGATTATCAGTATACGCATTGTAGCACCAGAGAAAAGTAGAGTATTTAGTTTCATTGTTAAATACATTTAATTCTAGTTGAAAATGTGGTGAGTTGTTGTTTAGTGGTTTGGATTGAATAAATAGATTGGCAGGTTCTATAACTAATTCCTCAAATACAGTCCTAGGGTTTTTTCCAATTTTTAATGGTATTGTAATAGAACTGTTACTCATATTAGGGTCTGATTGTGCATATCCAGAGAAATGAATAAATACAAGTACAAAAATCAATAAATTAACTTCAGAAACCTTCATTTATAAATTACACTCGATCAATCATTAAAAAAGTTTATCAAATTCAAATGTAAACATATAATAAAACATTCCTGTTGTAGCCAATAAATGAATTCCAAATCCAATGAAATTTATGACTCTTACATAGATTTTATTACGAAAACCAAGTACAAAGTAGAAAGCGAATATTAAAATACAAGATTCGAGGCCTATCACTAGTAATTCCCTAATTTCAAAACGATGTTGTGTGATATTCGGGCTAGAAACAGCCAAAATAACGAATACCCCGATCACAGTAACCGCATTTAAATAAGATATCGTTAAAGTTGTTTTTTTTATTTTATACCCAATGATAATGGCGGATATGTGGCAAATCAGTGTAATCGTTAGTATTGTAGTTAGGTAGACATCATTCATAATTTAATAGCTCGCTTTCGATTAGATACGATTGTGGTAGCATCCGAATATATGCACCTTTCGTAAACATATACCATATATATTGCAGATATATTTTTCTTTTGTAGACATATATCTATTATATTTTTTTTCAAAACCTAAAAAAGCAATTCCAAATCGAAGAGTACCTTGAAGGATTCAACATTGAACTTCTAAAGTAAATCTAAAAGACAAAAATGTAAATCAATCCTCTGATTGATGCTATTTATGAAAAGTGGATATTAAATTAAGACTAGCTAAACTTGCCACAGAACAAAAAAGCCAGCATAAATGCCGGCTCTTGTATTTCAATTTACAGAATTGTAATCTCACTTATAGTTCAATGGGAACTCGTACCATGCGATCATCCCAGCCAATTAACATATGTGCTCCTGGCTCCGCTTCTTCAAACATAATACTTGTGTTTTCAATCGTATCTTCTGTCTTTTCAACAGGCACGGTAATCTGTGCTACGCTACTTGCTTCTGGTTTAAAAGCATAATGCCCCCAACCGTCTGTATCGGTACTCAAGTAAACTGTCCATTCTTCTTCCCCTAGCATGATATACATGGTATATCTACCAGCTTTCACTTTTTTTCCATCGATTTTTACATCCTGAAAAAACATCACTTCAGTTGCTTCATTAGCCCCTACTCTCCACATATTACCCGGCTTTTCTAATTCTGTGAATACAGCTCTTCCGTCTGCTTTGGGTCTGGAATACGTTACTCGAATGATCGGCTCTGCATTTTTACCTTCGTCAGTTTTCGCGAAAGCTCTTAAAGCTACTTTTGAAGGGTAGTAAGCCATATCCATTGGACTTTTATCCAAAGGAGGGAATTCTTGCGCTTGAGTGCTTATAGAAAACATAGCGAAAAGCACCAATGCGAGTGTAATTGTTTTTTTCATAATGATACATTTAAATGGTTAAGCTTTATTAAAAGGATTTACGGTCAAAAGGTTTAAAATGAACCTATAGAAAATGCCGCGTACAGTCAAAAGCCTCTTGCGCTAAAGTCATCGTCCGAGCTCGTAGTTGATCACCCCCCTCCTCTTTCGTGGTCAGCATTCCTATTTTAATATCTTTAAACAGACTCCATATTTTCTGCTTATGTTCTGGACTTGACATATGTCTTGTTTTTATTTCTACAATATATCAACAGTTCAATGCAACCAGTGCTCCGCTTTTTTTAGATTTGATTATTTATAGTAGAAAGAAATCTGAATGTGGCCTTCAGTAAACTTTTGCTTATTTCAAGACGCCTTAATTGCAAGACGTTCTTTCTGAAAAAGAAGTCCAGCAAAAATCACTTCAATTATCCCTCCTCCTATCAAGCAAATTTGAATCGACAAATTCAAGGCCGCACCAAAACCACCAAGCAAAATAAGTAATACTCCTAAAAGCCAAAATAGTTTGATGCCATACAATGTAGAGAAAAACAAATACCTTCCTCCTATAACCAACAGCATTACAGGGAAAAATAATTCCGCTTTGATCTGCAGCATAATATAACCAATAAATAAACCAATAAATAGCAGAAAAGTACTTTCTAGGGCTAAATTAGCTAAAGGGTTAGCTTTTTGGTGAGCCCCAGTTCGTTTCATTGCCTTACTCATTACGATTGACAAAGGATGAATAAGCATCCCCCCGATAAAAAAGACGATGACTGTAGTCATCAGGGAGATTGAAAAGGAAGCAATACCTGAAATCAGCCAAATAAGACCTGAAATCATGACCCCAGGAGCTCCACCAAAATAAGCATTTCTCATATCCGATTGAGCTACTGAAATATCCATATGTGTTATATTTTTCAAATGATTGTTTAGATGAAGGTAAGTAAAAATTATGTTATCAAATACCTCTGCAATTGACTTTTTTAGATGACTGTAAGATCATAAATGGATGCTGATTTAGTATTTCCTACTTTCCTTCTCCACTTTTTATACTTTCCATATCATAAGTGTATAATTTAATGAATACAAACTGATTATTAACGGCTAAATGCCAAAAAAATAAGCTCCAATTACATTTGAGCATTAATATTATTAGATAATTGGAATTACTAATCTCACAGTGATTTAATTCAAAATGACTATATTCACTTAGTATTTCTTTTGATGTTATGAGCCCAATACTGAAAAATACGTTCATTTTATTCCTACTATTATTGGTTGAGAAAGTGCAAGCACAGAAACAGGACATTTCGACTTTGAATAACAGAGAAAAATTCCCCTCAGGACTGAGTCTTTATGCCATCGGCCCCAATGCAGTTTGCTCCATTTCTTATGACCGATTTTTAACTTATCACTTGCAAGCCGAAGCGGGTATCGGTTTTATCGGTGCGCATGCAGGTTTGAAGGCTCATCTTTTGGGTGGTTCAGCAAGAAAGTGGACTCCTTACGTAGGCGTTTCAATTGCGAGATCCTTATTCCAGACAATAGGTATGGAGTATCTACCCTATTTCCCAATAGGTGTGCAATTTGCAGGAGATAATCGTTTCAATTTTGCTTTTGAAGTTGCGCCCTTGCAACTTGAATTTTATGCCTGGAATTTGGTAGGTATTAAATTTGGCTACAGGTGGTAGTTTAGTCTAAGGTTGGAGTTTTCTTAGGCCATTTTCATGCAAACCGTACAATCAAAATCGTGATCAAACTTTCCAGGAATGCAAGAAACACATAAAAGCTGTACCAAGGAGTAATGGAGCTAATCCCTATAAAAACCATCATAACAGTAAATAAGATACCAAAGAGGATATTTAATATTCTATTAAACTTAGGATTTAAAAGGACGGATAAAGCAACCATTAATGCCGGAATCGCTAGGACTACGGACGCTATCAATAATTTGCTTGGACTGTCAAGGACATTGGTACCTGTGAGAAGACTATCCACTTTATCAGGCACATATAGTTCAAAATAATCACCATACAGATAGCAGAATAATACGGAAGCCCACAGTAGGGAAAGCTTGATTTTGACATTGACCTTTGCGTTTTCTAACATACTATCCTTTAATGAAATGTAAATCTTTTAAGCAAGATGCATGTTCTTTATTAAAGGTTGCTTTCAGAAAAAATAACTCTGAATTGTATTCAAATCAGTAGTTTGAGATGGGAGACTATCCTTTCAATATTTCTTCTCTTCTAAATTTTACCATACGAGTAATCAAATCTTTAGGGAGTGGTTCGTTTAGACGGAACTGCACTGATCCTTTTCCTCGCTTATAATTTTTCAGCTCATCAGAGAACTCTTCGATAGTTGACGGAAATGGGTAAAAACCAAGGTGTTTTGCATAGCCCGCCATCATAATCTGCTGATCTCTTTTCCCTTCTGGAACCAAAGTAAAAACTGGCACTTTATAATTCATCATTTCTTTTGCATCAGGCACGGCTTCTTTGATAATCTTTCTTAATTCCTCCAATACTTTTTGCACATCATCTGGCTGACTGGCGATATAGTCATCAACAGTGGCAAAGTTTGGCATTTCTCCTTTTGTAGCCATATTAGTTTTTTTATTAATCTATTTAGTGAAAGTCTTAAATTGCGTCTTCATAGGCTAATTTCAACCAATCCAATACTTCTTGATCAATATCCTTGATTTCAGTTAGTTTTATTTTATGAGAACACATAGCATTTGGCTTTTCTGCCTCTAGTCTCCCTTTAGGTTCTTGCCCTTTCAGATTAATTCCGATTTCAAATCTTGTTTTGGTCGCGGGGTTCAATAGTGCAAACTGTTTCTTGCGTCTTAAACTCACATAAGTATTTTTAGGAGCTATTTCAACATCATTTCCAAAGGCCTTAATCTCGAAAATCAGCTTATCATAGATTGGCTTTAAATGCTCTTTACTGATATACTGTTTAACAATCAAGTCATCAGGATTTTGAGCTGAACCTGCATCTGAGCCTTTGGCTTTATGAGCAATCAAATTTGCAAATCCATGCGAGTGTCCATGCACTTCTTTAAGGAACTTCATAATTTCACCATGCTTTGCAAAATTTTTTGCATTTACGATCTCAATCCATTGCTGTAGGGTTTTGCCTGTGTTTTTGTGCAAATTATCAATCATGCTTTGTGTTGCCTTGTCCATATTTTTAGTAATTAGAGTGACTAATCATATTTTTTTTGAAGAAAGTCAATACTAGACCGCATTAAATCTTTGAGTGGTTCTTGATTGATATCTGATAGCTTTTTAACATAAATACAGGCTTTTCCCATTTTAAATTTTCCTAGATCGTTCAATAAATCATCCTGACCTGCGCAGCCAGAATAAACATACAAAGAAATAGCAGCTTTCCGGGGTGAAAATCCAATAAGTGGCCAATCGCCTTCTTGACTGCTTCTTTTAGATTTATAATGATATTGTCCGAATCCAATGATAGAGGCACCCCACATCTTCGGTTGGTGACCTGATACCTGCTCCATAAGCTTTAATAATTCATAACTATCTTTCTTCTTTTGTTCGGTATTAGAAAAAGATTCAATGAATTCGTGTACATCGCCATCATGCTGTTTTGTTTTAATTGCTGACATTTGCTCGCTTTTTTATTGTACCATTAGTGGCCTAATGCACTCCCTATTAGGACTTACTCAGGACTAATATAATAAAATTATGGCATTAAAATTATATATGACATTGACTATTTTACTGCTATAAAGATAAGTCTGACTCTAGAATATTCGGGATGCTATTTCGATCTTAACTCCCTTCGAAACTCAAGAAACTCATTGCCAGGGATTAATTAGCTTACAGAGAAAGATCATATTTAAAAAAATAATAAAAATAGATACGTAGCTCCTATTACTAGCTGTATTATTGAAAAGAACTAGTGAGGCTTCTCCCGAAGTCTAATAAAGGCCATAAACAAACCATTGAATAGTTAAAAAAGTATGCTTCAAAGTTAAATAAGTTAAGTTATTACTTTTTTGAGATATTCTTGTTCGCTAAAGCACCTTAAAAAAACTACCATGGACTGGATGAACAATGCTAAAAGAAAGAAAATCCTTACTGAGTTAATCAAAGACAATTCAATCGAAGCTATACATGCAATCATGCATACTATAGCTTATTTCAAGACTCCTGATGCTCCACTATTGTAGGAGGTGCAAAGCAGACTGGGAGCTTTGAATCTCCATATAAGTCCTGAAATCTGCTTAGTATGTAGTTGTCATATCGCTGTCCACACAGATAATAAAGTCAGCTTTATTGTAGTTTTCCTCTTGTAATTCACTGACATCCGTTTGAGAGACGGTTGAAATGATCCTATAATTTAAATTTTCTCTTTCCCTTTTCAAGTACCATAATATCCCCTCGTAAAAATCAGAATGATAGGCACCGTTATAGTGAATAAATAAATGATCCTTTTTATAATTCTCCATTATGAAATGCGCCATGGTAGCATCTTTAATTGCCTGAGCCATCACCAAGGTAGGACTGCCATGGTCTCCCATCATACTTAGGATATTTTTATAGGTCGGTAATTCACTATCAAAGGCAATCGGAAGCGGAGCTATCCACTGCTTTTCTTCTCCCGGAAGAGAATCAAGCGCTTCAAATCCCTTCTTGTATACCAAATTAGCGTATCTTCTTGGGACATTCGTAGCTATAAAGTCTAACTTCTCCTTTTTGGCAAAATCAACTAAAGGTGCGTAATCTGTTTTATAGTTTGGCCAAAGCCTTGCTAGAGTATCTAATCCTTTGTACGAAATACTGTCCTTAAGATATAAATTCAGCACTTGCTGATTATCAGCTTCTAGCATTTCTGCACCTAATATCAATGGCTTCTTTTCATGAAGGTCAACTGTGAGCTCAAATTGCAGCCAGTGAGCAATTGGATTGTTGTGTAACTCTCCGAATAAAATGATGTCACTTTTTTCGAGAGATTTTAACATCTTTCTATAAGAAACTTTTTTCCCGTTACCCTTATAAATAATAAAAGGATCTTTCTGACTGAATGCGGCAAATGAAAATAATAGAAGGTAAATACAAAGAATTGAGTTTTTCATCTTGATAGCAATTGGAGTTTAGCTTTAGCTCAAAAATAAATACAGATAAAGAAAGCAAAAAAAAATGAAAATAGGTATCTCTTAATCTGATAACTCTAAAAACATTCGCTTCATAAAGCTGTATAAGCTATAGTTTTTTACGAATCGGTAGAGTTTTTTATGTAAATACGATCAAAAAAAAAGCCGGCATTAACCGGCTTCTTCAAGATATCATATTCTCTAAATGTACTCTTATTTAGACATTCTCTTACGCTCATTTTCGTCAAGATAGATTTTACGCATTCTGATGCTCTTGGGGGTAACTTCCAAATATTCATCTTTTTGAATAAATTCCATCGATTCTTCAAGTGAAAAATTGACTTTTGGAGCAATTCTCATGGCGTCATCAGTACCTGATTTACGCATATTGGTTAACTGCTTTCCTTTATTAATATTCACATCCAAATCATTATCTCTTGAGTGTTGCCCAATAACCTGACCTTTGTAGATCACATCACCTGGTTCAACAAAGAACACACCTCTATCTTGCAATCTATTAATCGCAAATGCTGTAGAAGGGCCCTCCTCCATTGAAATTAGAGAACCTTTGTTCCGTTCTGGGATGTGGCCCTTAAATGGAGCATATTCTTTAAATCTGTGATTCATTACCGCTTCACCAGCAGTAGCAGTCATCATGTTATTTCTTAAACCGATGATACCTCTTGCAGGAATGTCAAATTCCAAATGCTGAACATCACCTTTCGGCTCCATTACTAATAATTCACCTTTTCTTTGGGTTACTAGCTCAATAGCTTTACCAGAAACATCATCTGGAACATCAATAACCATATGCTCAATGGGCTCACAACGAACGCCATCAATTTCCTTAAATAATACTTGGGGCTGACCTACTTGCAATTCATAACCTTCTCTTCTCATCGTTTCGATCAGAACTGACAAGTGCAAAATGCCTCTACCGTAAACCAAAAATTTATCTTCAGACTCTGTAGACTCTACACGCAAAGCCAAGTTTTTCTCAGTCTCTTTCATCAATCGATCACGCAAATGACGAGAAGTAACGAATTTACCTTCCTTACCGAAGAATGGTGAATTATTGATAGTGAAAAGCATACTCATTGTAGGCTCATCAATAGAAATTCTTGGCAGTGGCTCCGGGTTTTCAGGATCGGTAACCGTATCTCCAATATCAAAACCTTCTAAACCAATAATAGCACAAAGATCACCAGAAAATACTTCCTCCACTCTTTTTCTTGCTAAGCCTTCAAAGACATGTAATTCTTTGATTCTCATCTTCTTAACAGACCCATCTTTTTTGCAAAGTCCGATTTGCATACCTTCTTTCAAAGTACCCTGATATAATCTTCCAATGGCTATACGCCCAACGAAGGAAGAGTAATCCAAAGACACAATCTGTAATTTCGGAACACCTTCTTTAACAGGAGCTGCAGGGATTGTTTTAATGATTTCATCCAAAAGAGGGAAAACATTATCCGTTTGCTCTTTCCAGTCAGTACTCATCCAACCGTTTTTACTTGAACCGTAAATGGTTTGAAAATCTAATTGATCTTCTGAGGCATCCAAGTTGAACATTAAATCGAAAACCTGCTCATGTACTACATCTGGTCGGCAGTTTTCTTTGTCCACTTTATTTACAACAACTATTGGCTTCAAGCCTAAGTCTAATGCTTTTCCTAAAACGAAACGAGTTTGTGGCATAGGTCCTTCAAATGCATCTACCAGAAGCAATACACCATCCGCCATTTTCAAAACACGCTCTACTTCACCTCCAAAGTCTGAGTGACCAGGAGTATCAATAATATTAATTTTAACACCATTATAAGTAACGGATACATTTTTACTCAAAATGGTAATTCCACGCTCCCTTTCCAGATCATTATTATCCAAAATTAATTCGTCTGATTCCGTTCCTTCACGAAATTCTTGACATGCATAGATAATTTTGTCGACTAAGGTAGTTTTACCGTGGTCAACGTGGGCGATAATCGCCACATTTCTAATTTCTGACATCTAAATAATATAAATAAATTAACTGATATTCAACTAGTTAACACAACATTATATAAATGATAACTAATCAAGTTGCAAAGGTAAGTAAAATAGTTTGGGTGATAATGCTTTTGCAAATAAATTAATAATAAGGTAATAGGAGATTGGAAAAGCTTCAAGCACACCACATGAAAGTGGAGAGGTTTTGAAACTATAATTAAAAGCGATCAAAAAAGGCTGTCTTACTAAAAATAAGACAGCCTCTTATATACAGCAATTCTATTAATTATATATCTTATTGCACTGCAGTCAATGCATTTAGATTTCCATATCCAAATTCAGAATTTCTGTTTGGATAAAAATCAGAAGATTCCCTAAGCTTCTGCAAAACTTGATCACGGTTCCAACTAGGGTTTTTTGACCAAACCAGGGCTGCAATTCCAGCTGTTGTAGCCGTTGCCACGGAAGATCCACCAACTGTTGATGGTTGATTCCCACTCATAGCCACAGATAATGGGTGAGCGTCAGAACCCGCTTTTTCCATGATGACGGTAAAATCTACCTTGCTTCCTGAATGACAAGTATTACATCTTTTATATTGTCCCTCTTTTATTCCAGTAACCGCTACGGTTTCGTTCATGTTGGCAGGAAAAATAACACCAAACCAATTGGTCCAACTTGTAGAAGTACCAGCTGCGGCAAAAATCAATTTCCCTCTTCCATAAGCATAGCGAATACCATCGGCCACTTTGGAATTATTGAACACATCGCCAATAGACATGCTGATAATCTTAACATCAGATCGATTTCCAAGATAAACCAATGCTTCAGTAACTCCATCTTTTTCATTTCCACCATTCACAATAACATCACTTGTTCCCCTTACGCCAACTAGGTTTGCATTATAAGCCACGCCTACGGCAGAACCGTCATTGCTTCTTGGTGCTGCAGCAACACCAGCCATTGAGGTTCCGTGACCACATTTGTCTTCAGGTCCGTCATATCGCTTCCACCACCAAGAACCGGTTTGATAAGTTCCCTTTCTTTCAACTGTTCTATTCTGCGAATAGCCAGAATTGAATTGGCTTCCTAAATTATCTTGATCTGGAGACAATCCCGTGTCAATCATTCCAATAGTTATCCCAGAGCCTGTACTATAATTCCAAGCTTGATCAATTCCCATTTGTGGATAATTCCAAGACATTTTCGCGCCTGGTGCAATGTCTGTATATAGGCCGGCTATGTTGTAATTTGGGTCGTTGGAACATCCCGAGTCACTATAACGCTCTCCTTCACCATATTTTTGGAATTCAACTTCATAGCTTAATGGTTCCACATACCTGACATTTTCTAAAGTTCTTAATCGATTGATTACCTCAAGGTCATAAACTTTCATTTCTATAAAGGGAAGAACTTCGTGTGAGTAATTAGGCAAATCCTCATCTGTGATATTTTGTTCTCTTTTTCTTTCCATTACCGCCCGTGTTTCCTCTAAAATATCTTTTCGTGAATTAGCCCAATTAGGATCCTGCACATTTATAGACGTGATCCTTTGATTAATATTGCTTTCTCCAGGAGCCAAATAGCCAACTGTCAATACACTATCAGAATGCACTAAAGCACTCCATAATTGGACATCATTGAGCTCAGACCAATTAAACTCATTTCGTTCTTCCAATGCATTTTTTATAATTGCATCAATTTCCTCTTTGGGTACAATTTTGATTTCTTGTTCTGGTTGAACTTTTTCTTCCATCAGGCTAAGGTTTTCATCATCTTGCGTACAAGACCATAGTAAAGCCGAAGCCAAAAATACAGTTAATATTTTTCTTAATTCCATAGTAATTAGTTTTGGTTATGATTTATGCTGTATGCAGAGTAAATTGCAAAACTTAAATTTAACTTACAAGTGTTTGTTAGAATTAAATTTGTATTTATTCAAGAAAATAAGAATTAAAACTGGTGAAATATTAGTTTTAAAAAGAGTTAGGGTAGATATCTTACCTAATCAACCAGATGGAAATTTTGAGGTGTTGACTAATTATTACTTCTTATCAAAATACACTTCTTTGTCATCATATTTAATCATATAACGACCTTTGGGCAGCTTTTTAATATCACAGGATACATCCTTCCCCCTTTTAATGATTCTGCTATTATTGTTATACAGTAAATAACTGACTTCCTGAGTAAATTCAATCACCCAATTGTCTTCATCGATGGCATGACTTATTTCTTCTTTATCAGAATAATAATTAAAACTTTCGGACAATTTCACCTCCATTTTTGGATCATGATATTGTACTCTGTATAGATTATCCCCTTTCACATGGTCAGGTTCTACACTATGTTGATTAATGAAAATACCGCCTTTTGTTTTGACCGTATCCAATGGCATCCATCCATCATCAGTATCCTTTTCCACTATATAAAATCCTTCAGCTGATTCTTTTGTAGTAATCCAGATAATCTGATTTTCATCTACATACACTTTTAACCAGCTAAACTTCAAATCCTCTTGGATGACTTCAGGGTTAGCTAGGGCAGGTTCGCAATTATCATGATGGACAATACGGATTACTACCCTTTCATCGGGTTCAAGTTCTTGCATATCAATCTCATATGCTGACACTTCAGGATTTTCGACTACTAACTGACCATTTAAATAGATTTGCTCAATGCAAAACCCTAATTCTTGGCCCAAATAAGGATTTCTTACAAAAACATTCTTTCCATGAAAAAAGCCTCTAAAATAGCTATCCTTTCCTGATACAGAAAAGGATACTATTTCAAATATTATTATAAGGAATAAAAACTTTCTCATGAATTTATTATCGATCATTCATATCTTAATGACTCGATAGGATCTAATTTAGAAGCTTTGAATGCGGGATAATATCCAGATAGCAGACCAACGGCAACACAAATCACAACACCTACAAACATCCATAGCCAAGGCACTATAAAACCACCTTCGCCAATAATAGCTGAAATGCCATTTCCTATCCCAATTCCTAAAATTATTCCTGCGATTCCTCCAATCTGACAAATCACAATGGCCTCCCACAAGAATTGTAATCGAATCTTTGTTGGAGAAGCCCCAATTGCTTTTCTAATCCCTATTTCACGCGTCCTTTCCGTCACGGAAACCATCATAATATTCATGAGTCCTATTGAAGCACCCAGCAAGGTGATAGCACCAATGGCAAAACCTCCAATTCTAAGATAGCCAGCAATTTCTTCCATTCTTTCGGCTAAAGATTCACTTTTTTGAATGTTGAAAGAGTTTTCCTGACCAATTCCGTCACCTCTTATTCCTCTCATCACTCCCGTTGCTTCAGCAATTCCTTGTTCCATTAAGATTGGATCAGGAACTGATACTGTAATATCATATTGTAAAGTCCGACTTGCCATTAAGGTAGATAAGCCTATAGGAATTATGACTGACTGGTCAGCTCCTCCTCCTCCCATTCCTCCTTGTTCTTTTAATACGCCAATAACTTTAAAACGAGAACCGAAAAACGAAATATCCTTGCTTATGGGATCGACATTTTCTTTGAATAGTTTTCCAACTACATTAGCACCCAAAATAACCACATTGCTATTATTCTGAATTTCCAAAGGGGCAAAATTTCTACCCTTATCAACTTCATAAGCATTTTGTATTAAATAGTTCTCATCAGAAGCATAGACTCTAATAGTGGGGGTAGTTTTTTCAGATTTGTATTTTAACTCAGCACTTCCCGTAACTCTGGTTGTTATAGAGACACTGCCTGCAAAATTATATTTATTCTTAAATTGAACTGCCTCTTTGTAGCCAATCGGCTCATATCGTTTTTCCTTCTTACCATCCGATGTACTTCTTCTTCCATCTAACCCTCTGGCCTCGATATCAAAATTATTGGCTCCCAAACCTGCCAAATTTCCACTAACTGAGTTTTGTATTCCGTCAATGGCTGTTAAAATCCCAACCAAAGCCGTGATACCAATAGCAATAATGGCCGCTGTTAAAATTGTTCTCAATCGATTGCCTTTAATCGATCTAACCCCTTCTTTAATGTTTTCCAGATAATCCAAAATCAAATAATTTTTTTGTAAATTTTAGCAATTTAATGTGATTATTCACTATATATTACATAAAAGTAATAAACTTTGATTTGAAACTCCATTAAATATATTTAGTTATATATTTATAATAAGATAATTTCAGTTTTTATGTTAAAAAAGTTCTCTTCACTAATACTACTATTTTTCCTACTAATATTCTATGCCAAGGCCAATCAAATTTTGATCCCGATGGACAAAGAACAATCAAACCATTTAAAAGCCTATGGCTTATCGTTTTGGGTATTGGAAAAAGAAATCCCAATAGATTGGTTGTTGAACTACAGAGGGGGAAGTTTTTTAATTGAAAGCAAACAAACAATAATCAATGAATTGATCATTAGAGGGGTGTCTTATGAGATCATTTCAGATGCTAATGCCAATAGTTTATTGGATGAAATTGCCAGTCCGTCTTCCAATAAAGACGCGATGCGATTGGATAAAGTACCAAAAATTGCCGTTTACTCACCCAAGTCAAAGCAACCTTGGGATGATGCTGTTACGCTTGTCTTGACATATGCCGAAATTCCTTATGATGTTATATTTGATGATGAAATTATGACTGAGGGTCTTTCCGATTATGATTGGCTACATCTTCACCATGAAGATTTCACAGGGCAATACGGGAAATTCTACCGCAGTTATGCCAATCAGCCTTGGTATATTGAACAACAGAAAGAATATGAAGCCATGGCCAAAAAACATGGGTTTAGAAAAGTCTCTCAACTTAAGCTCGCGATCACACAGAAAATAAGAGGTTTTGTCAATAAGGGAGGTTTCCTTTTTGCCATGTGCTCTGCAACTGATACATATGATATTGCTCTTTCTGCAGCAGGGATAGATATTGCCGCCCGGATGTATGATGGAGATCCAGCTGATCCGAATGCTCAAAAAAAGTTAGACTATGAGCAAACACTGGCTTTCGAGAACTTCAAATTGGAAATGAATCCTTTGGAATATGAGTATTCAAACATCGATCAAAACCAAATTGATCGACCTGGCATCAAAGAAGGAAATGACTTCTTCACCTTATTTGAATTCTCCGCAAAATGGGATCCGATTCCGACCATGTTGACGCAGAATCATCAAAAACTTGTAAAAGGATTTATGGGGCAAACGACCGCTTACAGAAAATCATTGATTAAACCTGATGTGGTAATTCTGGGTGAAAATAATGAGATAAACGAGGCACGATATATCCACGGCATCTTTGGAAAAGGCTTTTGGACTTTTTACGGAGGCCATGACCCGGAAGATTATCAACATTTTGTGGGTGAGCCACCTACCGATTTAAATTTGCATCCTAATTCACCTGGCTATAGATTAATCTTAAATAATATTCTATTCCCTGCTGCAAAAAAGAAAAAGAAGAAGACCTAAAAATAAGTCTCCTCTGGGAGTAACTCTAATCATATATTTTATTAGATAAATACAATTATAGAGGAGTGAGCCTTGCTGGGATTGAGGAATTGGAAACTAAGAATTGTGATAATTAGAATGTCTTTTACGCCTCAAATTCTTACCTCAATTTATCGGGATTTATTTTAACCATTAACCTAAATATATTCTGATTTAAATAATAAAAATAATTATCTCATGATTTACTAAATCGGTTAAAATACAGTATTTCAAATAGTTGGGATTTTTCTTGCAAATTAATTTTCAGAAAATACCTTTGCGCACTGAAAATTCAATTTAACTCTAAAAAGTACAAGAAATGAAAACTACTACTACTAAAAGCAACGCAAAAGTAAACACAGAAAAAGAACAATTAATGAAAAGGATTTTAACTAAAAAGAAATCTCTTTCACCTCTTTGCATGTCTATTTGTGAAAGTCATTAATTAAGTTATTTATCATTTTAAAATGACAAGTTCAACTCCCAAAAGTAATCAATTGCTAGAATCTGCTATTGATTGTAATGAGGACAAAATAATCATAGAAGGTTTTATGAATAGATATTCGGTTAACAGAGAAGAAGCCGAAGAAATTTTACATGAAACCAAGAAATGGTTATGGCTGGCATCAGAGAACATCAAAGAGAAGAACGGGTTTCGACTGTTTATTGATAACTCTTTAATGATAATTGACGAGATGTGGCATAATTTCATTTTGCATACTCGTTTTTACCAAAAATTCTGTCAAGAGAAACTGAATTTATTTGTGCATCATGAACCTACACCAGCTTCTGAGAAAATAATTGGTTTTGACAGCGATGAAGAAAAACAGAGCTTTCAGCAGCAACAAGAGGAAAGGTTAAGTCAACAACTTTCCTATATTTATGACAAACTAGGTGCTGAAACAGTTAGTAAATGGTATGAAGAATTTCCTGAAAAATTCAGTGAGAAGAAAATTCAGGCTTTAAAAAGATAGATATTGGTAATCCAATATTTCAAAGAAACGGTAGTCAATATATAATATATTGCTACCGTTTTTTTTTTAGCTACATTTTAAAAAGTCATATAAAATCAGATTTCCATATATCATAAATACTTAATAATTTCCGATTAAATTCTATATATTTCTATTTCAGAGTAATTTCATGAAAAGAATTTGAAAGCAAGTTATTCACATAGTACTAATTCCCAAGCAAAAAAATTCTTTTCTAGATTTTTGGGTATAAGCCTTTTGATACTAAAAATATCATTTGTAAATAGCCAATCCTATTTCTCCCCCGTGATACAAAATTATTCCGCCCAGGAATATAAGGCCGGAATATCAAATTGGGATATAACACAAACTTCAGACGGCCTCTTTTACTTTGCAAATTTAAATGGGGTTTTACGTTACGATGGAAAAGAATGGAAATTCACTGAAATAGCAGGTAGCAAATTTGTCCGTGCGATTCATAGGGATTTCAATAGCAGAATTTTTGTAGGCAGTAATGATGAGTTTGGATATTTAGACACTGATAATTTCAATAATACCTATTACCAATCATTGAGTGAAAATTTTGAACTTGAAAGATTTGGTCTTGTCCTTCAAATACTGAGTAATAAAGATGATATATTCTTTATCACAAGAAACTACTTAATCAGATATAGAAATAATAATTTTAAATACTGGCCTTTAAACAGAGGTTTTGGAGGATTTATTCATCAAGAAAATCTTTATGTAAAACAAGTTGATCAAGTTTTATTAAAACTTAAGGAGGATCAGCTAAATCCAATAGCCGGATCTAATAAAACCATCCCTTCATCCATAAGAAACAATATTATTGAAGGGCCGAATAAGGATGAAAAATATATAATAGGAACTACCGAAAATAAAGGTTTCATATTTCGAAATGATTCAATTTTGGAAACTGATGATCAATATTCATTCGGCAATTCAATACTTTCTTTGAGCCGTAGTAATTCAAATGAAAATTCTTATTGGGCGTCTACTGTAAGTAAAGGCATTTTTAGTTTTAATATAGGAGATACAACATCAAATAATTTAAATGTTAATAAAGGATTACCTAGCAATATTAACTTGAATATTTACTCTGATTTTCAAAACGGAACTTGGGCTGTTCATCAAAATGGTATTACCAGGATTCAAGGAAATGATCAATTAATGTTATGGGGGGAGGATCTAGGTTTAAATACATCAATTAGTAAAATTTCAAATGTTGATCAAATTTATTTAACAACTTTCGATGGTGTTTACACTTTGATTGGCAATAACAATCTTCATTTTATAGAAAACACAGAAGATAGATTATTTAATATATTCAATACAAAAGATTATATTTTAGTAATAGGTGATAATGGCCTTTATAAAATAAAAAATGAAAACTTAATTAAAACAATCCCCATCAAAGGGGGTACAAATGTCTTTCCTACTGCTGACAATAAATACAATATCACCACATTCAGGGATGGGATAATTCAATATTCACCTGAATCTGATCATACAGAAAATTACATACCTGAAATAAGTGGGTTCTGTAATAGTATACTTAGCTTAGAATCAAAACATTGGCTAAGCTACAAATCACAAGGGGTGTACTTAATCCAAGAAAATGATGGAAATCCTAAATGGAAATTCTTCAATCAAAATCATGGTTTACCTGATGTGAATGAAATCAATATCTTAAAATCTGTTAATAACGAAATCCTTTTTACCACCTCCAAAGGATTTTACACTTTAAATAAAAGTCCAAAACCAGATTCCAGTGATTTATTCATTCCTCATTCTAAGATTACAGATGAACAACTCAATATAAGTCAAATAGATCAAGACCAACATGGAAACTATTGGTTGACTTTCATTGAGGAATCCCAAAAGCAAGTGGTTTTAAAATTAGAAAGAAAAGAAGATGGGAGCTATCAAAAAGTAGACAGGCCTTTAAAAGCTATTCCTAATCAAAATTTCTCAGCTATTTATGTAGATGAAGCCGAAGACAGTGTAGTCTGGATAGCAGGCAATGAAGGTCTATACCGATTTGATGAAAAAGTAAAGGTTAATTTGGATATCGAATTCAATACATTTATTAAAAATGTTAGCCTTAATGATTCTATACTATCTAAAGGGCTATATAAAGAATTTAGGGCTAATGATAGCATCCCAACATTGGTAATCAAGCAACCTCAAGAAGCTATACCTCGATTAGATTTTAATGACAATAATATACAATTTGAATATAGTGCCCTCTTTTATGAACAACCCGAAAGGAACCAGTTCTCCTATTATCTTCAGGGATTTGACAAAGAATGGTCTCCATGGACTGCAATGAGCAATAAGGAATACACGAACTTACCCGCTGGTAAATATACTTTTTTGGTGAAGGGTAGGAACCTATACGAAACTGAAGGCGAAATTGCTTCTTACCAATTCGTGATCCTACCTCCCTGGTATCAGACCACTTGGGCATACTTTGTTTTTAGCATGATAGTGGTGAGTGTTATTTGGCTTTTGATGTTGGGATATACCTATAGGATCAGACAGCACCGGAAAAGACTTAAGCTTATTGTTGCCGATCGTACCTTTGAAGTAATCCAACAAAAAAAGGTAATTGAAAAGCAGTTACTAAAAATGCAAAATCTTAATGAGGAAATCAGTCATCAAAGAGATGATATACTGGAAAAAAATCAAGAGCTGGAAAGTTCCCAAGAGGAAGTAATTGCCATTAACAATAAGTTACAGGAACTAAACCACGCCCTGGAAGCAAGGGTTGAAAAAAGAACAGCCAAAATCAAAGACACCATCAAAAAACTTCAGCAAACCAATAAAGACCTTGATACTTTCACTTATAAAACTTCTCATGATTTAAAAGGTCCTATCAGCAGGATTAAAGGAATTCTGGCTTTGTCAAGATTTGAAAACCCTGAAGCTAAAACAGATAGATACTTAAACCTGATTGAAAAAACCACTAAAGAGATGGATATCCTACTGGATAAATTAACTCAGGTCCACAATATTTACAATTCACAATTGGAATATAAAACTATTGATATTCCGACAATCTTTAAGGACGTAATGGAGAAAATAAGCCCATTGGTTGAACAGTCAAAATTCAAATTTCAATTTGACTTAAAAAATGAAAACGAGCTGAAGACGGATGAAAAAATGCTTGAATTAATTTTGCTCAATTTATTGGAGAATGCTTTGATCTATTCGGATCATAATAAACCCCAGAGAGAAATAAAGCTAAGTACAATTAGGAAAGACAAATCTTTCCTACTTTCTGTGGAGGACAATGGCGTTGGAATTCCTGAAAACCAGATGCCCAAAATATTTGAAATGTTTTACAGAGGATCAGAAAGATCAATAGGAAACGGGCTCGGACTTTATTTAGTGAAAGTGGCCGTAGAGAAAATAGACGGGAAGTTAAAATGCGAATCGGAAGAGTATAAATTCACTAGATTTACAATTAAACTCCCACTGAGAAAACCTTAAATTGAGTGATCAGTCTTTCTTCTTTGCCATCAATTTCTTCTCTTTATCAACCAATCCTTTTAACGTCTGGCTTTTGAAAATTTTAACGGTTTCATTACGCACTTTCAGGAATGCTTCCCGTATCGAACAGGTTTCTTCATCTTTACACTCTTCACAACGTTCATAGAATTTAAAAGTAACACATGGAAGGAGGGCAATAGCACCATCAAATAACCTCAGTACTTGAGCCAAATTTACGGTTTCTGGATCTTTTCGCAGATAATAGCCTCCACCTTTACCTTTCTTACTACCTAAAATTCCATCATTTTTCAGTTCTAAAAGAATGGCTTCCAAAAATTTCTGCGGTATATTTTCTTCTTCTGCAATTGTACTGATTAGTGTGGGACCCTCTCCGTATTTCCGGCCTAAGTGAACAAGAGCATTAATAGCATATTTTGACTTTTTGGAAATCATATGGGCAAATATACGCTTTGAAAGTGATTTTTAAGGGCAATTCCACAAAAAGAATAGACAAGATTATTTCAGATTTGATTCAATATAAGCCCTTAAATCTTCTACCTGCTGATGGCTCATTTTTTCCAAAGTATAATTGGGCATATATTCTTTATGGCCCAATTCGGAATAGGAGCCATTTCTGATGATTTCGTAAATAGACTTTTTACCATTCTCTGGCATATGCTTTTTTAACCATTTAAAGGTTAGAATCGAATTATCTAAAACCAAATCACTTTCTCCGTAAGCATGATGGCAATGCTGACAGCCCAACTCGTAAATTGCTTTTCCGTACTTCGTTCTTCCTTCAAATGAATAACCTTTTACCTTGCTTTCAGGTAATTCCGCAAATGAGGCTGGAGATTTAGTTAGATAATGAGATTTAATAAATGTAACGGCACTGTCTGGATTTGATTCAGCCAAAGAATTTACCTTTTGAATTTCAGCATTATTCAATTCCAAATCTTCTATTTTCATTTGAAGCGTCCATAAATAAGACATGATACTTTTCATTTCCCAAGCTTCCAATTCTCTTCCTTGGGAGCATACTGTAGCACAGAGATTAATGCTTTCTTTTAAACTTCCCTTGGCTTTTTCTACCAGACTGCCGTACTTCAAAATATAATCATCGTTATACCAGGATTCTCTGTTGACAATCCCCCAGAAGGTGAAGCCTTGCAGAAATGGTAAATCATTTTCCATGGCATATTCCAAGCGGGCATCCTGATCAACTACAGTTAAATCAGGATCTTCTCTTTCCACATTATGGCAGCTGGTGCAAGTATAAAACTTACTGATTGCATTAGAGGCAAATCCATTGGGCGGTTTAGTCTTCCCGCTATGAATTAAATCATATCCTCTTTTGATATCAGCAGAATCTGGCTCTTCGATATAGTGCTCTGGATAATCCTGACCCAAACTATTCAGTACTTCGACAAGAAAACTGTTTCCCTTTATTTCCTGATTATTTAGGAAAGTAAAGGAAGCTACAGACATCAATAAAGTGACAAAGGCAAAAATTCTTATTTTATAGTTCCACAGATTATCCATTGCGCTTATTTTCTTGCTCCAACTTTAAAATCCCTCGTTATATTAAATCCAAAATGAATGTTTCCCTTATCGATCCTTCCAGTAGTTTCTGCTATATATAATGGAGCAATAAGCCCCAAAGAATTCGTGAAATTCAATTGAAAAATATGACCCTTAGTTTCCAATTCAATACCCAAACCTGCTGAAGATTGATACTGACTTAGCAGTTGATCAGGGAAATTATAGTAATACTCGAGATTAAAAGCTAACACTTTGGAGACTTGTATTCTAGTAGCACTTCCTAAACTGTAGATATCATTATTACTCTCCAAATCCAATACATAATTACGATGCAGGTAGGTCGGCATCAATTGAAAGCTAATAAACTCATTAAATTTTCTCGCCACTAACAATTGATGAACAAAAGTTAAGTTATTAGTAAAAGACAAATCCTCAGTTTGCGGGGTTTGGATAGTCCTGACAGCAGCATTAGTATAATAAACCAATGAAACAGGACTACCACTTTCCTTTTTCTGCTGAAGGATTCTGTATTTTAAATAAAAATCATAATGCTTTTGCAAAGAGCTTCTTCCAAATCCAACATTGATATTATCAGTTAAAGCATAATCCAAACCAATTCGAATAGTAGCATTGTCTAAACCATACAATTGCTGGATTCCTGAACTTATATCACCAAATCTGTGCGAAATAATAAATTTCATTATCCCTTTAGGAAGCACTTCAGTCGAATGACCATTTACTACTCTTGTGTCTCGGAATACCTTAATTCTGTCTTCTTGAGCTAAAAGTGTTAACACACAGAACTGTAATAATAAAACCGCAATTATCTTTTTCATAAATTTAATTATCTAAAGCTCCATCATCCACCCAGCAGGCTATTGATTGAACCTCTTCATCTGTTAGATCTGGCCTTCCGGCCGGTGGCATAGAGCCACTTTGTGTTCTATTTTTAATATTGGAAGCGTTTTCAAAAATATTTTGATCATCAGAAAAATCAGGAAATTGAGAACCATTGTGGCAACCACTAACCGAACAATTACTAGTAATAATAGGCTTAATATTATCAATGAAGCTAATACCAGACAATATATCAATCCCTGAAATCTCAGCTTCACAATTGTTTGCATCACGCGCTACGACTGTATAACTACCGTTTGACAAATCATTGAACTCAGGACTGTCCTGCACATTAGTATTATTCAAGATATATTCAATAGGCTCCACCCCTCCTTCCTGAGCAACTGTAATACTGCCAGTATTTGCACCACAATCAGAATCACTTTTTGCAACCACTGATAATTGAATTCCATCTTCATTATTAATTGTAGCTTGTATTTCATCACTCAAACAAGTAGAATTAACTATTCTAGCCTGAATGCTATAAGTTCCAGCAGCCAATCCTGTAAATACGTTGTTTTCATTAAAGTCCTGATCATTCAATCTGTATTCATATTCATCTTCTCCGTTTACAGACACGATAATTTCACCATCACTTTCACCACATGGGGTATCTTGAACGGATTCAACAACCAATTCTAAAGATTCCGTCTGACACTTTTCATCGGGTCCCGCAATTCTTTCATATTCACAACCTAAAGAGAAAACTAAAATGAATAAATAGATTTTATAAGAATTAATATTCATGTGAGGTTTTAATTATTAAGATCAAACTTAACAACGCAGTAAACAGTAGATGCAGATCTATTTACCAACAAATAGGTATAAATCAACTCTACTTGAAATCGTTTTCTTAATCTAAGAATAATATAACAAAAATAAGAATATTGTTTCGGCTAATTAATTGGAAAGCAAATGGAAGATTGAATCCAAGTATCTAAAAGAGTTCGTATATACTTTAAGAATTAATCAAGGGGTTTTCAGCACAAAAGCTTGTAGTTTGCTTGATATCAAAAGATGACGACAGAACACTTGGTAATTCTAAATAAGTAGTAGTTTAATTGGTTTAAAGCGACTCAGGAGAGTCGCTTTTTTTTTAATGCTCATATTTATTTAGTGGACTTAGGTCTTGTAGAGATGTCAAAAGGCAGATAAAGCGGGCAGAAACTAATAAAACTTGTCGCTACAAATATTACCGCTAGTACTCCCAAGATAATAGCTAATGTGCCTGAAATTACTCCAAAGTAATACAATACTCCTACTGCAATGGCTAATATAATTCTCACGGTTTTATCAGCAGACCCCATATTGGCTTTCATAACTTCCTTAGTGTAATTATTCAATAACGATTCAATTTAATCATTTGAGCAATTATAATTGTAACTATTGTTACAGAGCCAAAACAACCTCATTAAACTAAAATTCGGGCTATCAAAATCGTGATCACAGTTTTCCTATCAATAGATCAACTGCTTTTTTCATGGCATTTAACTGCTGTGATTCTTCATAAATATGGGCAGGCGCTGCTCTTTCCTGACAATCATAAAGTGGACAAGTCTCACAAGTTTCATTCACGATCCGTACAGGAATCACAGGGTCGTTATGAAATTTCACTTTACGTTTCATTTGAGGACTGATCAATAAACCAATTGAAACACTACTATTTTGCCCAATATTCTTATTACTAGGCTTAGCCAGACTAATAATCAAATATTCATTATCGGAATCTACATACTGGCTACGCTGCACCTTACATTGTACCGCATCTTGGTCCTCTCCCTCTAAATTCCGTAGCTCTTTCAATATTTCAATCGAAGCCCATCTTCTGCAGTAATGTTGGTCTAGAGCAGTTCCGTGAGGATTATGCAATCCTGACAAATGCATTTCCTTCGTAAGTTTGAATATCGTTTCATCTGAAGTGCTAAATCGCAAAAAGAATAACTCTTTAATACCGAATACTTTAGGTAAAAGGTTTGTCATTCTGTGCATTAACATTTCAGGTGTGCACTGATAGGTTTCTAAAATATTCAAAAGCAATTCTGCTTTAAACTGTGGCTCCGATAGAAATTCTTTCAGATCTTCCACGATAGCTTTTTCTGGTAATGCCAGAGCGCAGGCAAAATAAGAAGCTTTATAATTATTGAGCACCTCCTCAAATGAATTGACAGATACCCAGCTCGATGTATAAGGCCTCGGAGCTAATTTTAGAAACTGGTAGCCGAGCTCTTTCGACATTGTAAAAAGCTGTTGCGATTCCGTCAATTTCGGATTCATGAGTAACTGAGGGGCTTCATTTGGAATGGTCATAGAGCGAAGTGGTTTAAGCTCTTGCTGATTTTCTAGACCCTTTGGCAAAATCTGATAGTTATATTCTGATTTCAGAACCCCTTCGAATTGCTGATAGGTATAAGGATAGGAAATTTCACTAAAAACATGATTACGGAAAGCTTCTACAGACTCTTCAATACCTTCAAAATAATTATCATGCATTTCCTGGAAAGAGCGCAGCATATTAAGATATAGATTCTCTACCCTAAGACCATAATTTCTACTAATTTCAATTAAGGTACTTAAGAATGCACCCAATTTAGCAGGAGCATTGCTTAGCAGATCTAATAAATGTGCTGGTTCAATACCAAAAAGCTCTAAGGGTAGCTCTTTGAATAAATTGGACTGGAACAACTCCCCTAATGGCGCAAGCTTCTTAGAAAGTTGTAGGGATACTAAATCGTCAAAGCTGACTTCTAAAGCATCAGAAAGTAAATTAATTTTTTCAATCTTAGGATATTTCTTCCCTTTCTCAATCTCATTTAGATAAGAAGCTGACAATCCTGTCAGTTTTGATAATTGGGCAAAGGACAAGCCTTTTTCCAGACGCAGTTGCCTAACTTTTAAACCAAAAATTAATTTTACATTTTCTTGAGATATAGCCATTTCTCCTTTGTTTTTTTATTAATCGATACTTCTCCTTAAAAGCGAAAAAACTATTTTCATTTTTTTTTCAATACCATAATTCCATCTGGTGCTTCCTAAGAGTACTCGCTAATATAGCGAATAAAATCCAATAGCGAATATTCGCTTGCGATTTATTATTCGCTTCTATACATTTGAAATATCAAACACTTAAAAATCTGATAATCAAATGGAAACTACATCAGCAAAAGCAAAACAAACAAAAGAAGAAAATGAAGGCTTTAATTTATTGACAGATGAAGCTATTTCATTTTTAAATAAACTCCATGAAAGGTTTAATGAAAAACGACTTGAACTACTAGGCAAAAGAGAGCAAGTGTATGATCAAATCCGACAAGGTAAAGAATTAGACTTTCCGAAAACTACTGAGGATATACGCAATGATCCTGAATGGAAAATTGCACCCTTACCAAAAGACTTACAAAACCGAAAAGTAGAAATCACCGGACCGGTGGACAGGAAAATGATCATCAACGCTTTAAATTCCGGAGCAAAGGTCTTTATGGCTGATTTCGAAGATGCAACCAGTCCAAGCTGGAAAAACATAACTGAAGGACAGCAAAATTTGTATGATGCAATACGAAAGCAGATTGATTTTACTTCTGACCAAGGCAAAAGCTACAAGTTAAAAGCAAATCCTGCGGTATTAAAAGTGAGACCTAGAGGCTGGCATTTATCAGAAAAAAACTTTTTGGTAGATGGGGAACCCATTTCAGCTTCGCTTTTTGACTTCGGTTTATATTTCTTTCATAATGCTCATGAACTGATCAGAAACGGAAGTGGACCCTACTTTTACTTGCCGAAATTAGAACACAGATTTGAAGCAAGATTATGGAATGAAGTTTTTGTATTTGCCCAAAATGAACTGGGAATACCCGTTGGTACTATCAAAGCCACTGTGTTAGTAGAAACTATTACAGCTGCTTTTCAGATGGAGGAGATTATTTATGAGCTAAGAGATCATATGGCAGGACTTAATGCTGGCAGATGGGATTACATCTTCAGCTTTATCAAGAAATTTAGAGATCGGCCAGACTACATTCTTCCTGATAGAAATGAAGTAACCATGCAAGTTCCTTTCATGAAAGCATATGCTAATCTTTTGGTAAAGACTTGCCATAAAAGAGGTGCTCATGCGATTGGTGGTATGTCTGCTTTCATCCCTACCAAAGATGAGGAGCAAAATCAGAAAATATTGGATAAAGTCAGAAATGATAAAACAGAGGAAGCTTTGGCAGGCTATGATGGAAGTTGGGTGGCACATCCAGCTCTAATACCTGCTGTTGAAGCAGTTTTCGACCAAATTATTGGAGATAAACCGCATCAAAAGCATAATAAAAGAGAAGAGTTTACTACCACTCCTTCCGCCTTAACCAGCCCCAATGTGATGTATGGAGAGGTTACTGAAAAAGGAGTTCGTATGAACATCAATGTGGCGCTTTTATACATTGAATCTTGGCTTCAAGGAATCGGGGCTGCTGCTATCTATAATTTGATGGAAGATGCCGCTACAGCGGAAATTAGCAGAGCACAGTTATGGCAATGGTATCATCACCAAATATCCTTTAAAAATGGTAAGATCTTTAACCGAGCATTGTTTTGCATGCTCTTAGAGGAAGAAACTGAAAAAGTGAAGGATATGCTCGGTCAAAAACGGGTTGAAACAGGAAAAATAGCAATAGCGAGAGACATCCTAAAAAAACTGGTGAAAAGCGAAGAATTTGAGGATTTCCTAACGCTTAAAGCTTACCCTTATTTATAAAATCAATTTTAAAACTACTATAAATCATAACGAGATGACTAATCAAGAAAAAGTAAATCAATTAATATCCGATTGGACCACCAACCCAAGATGGAAGGATGTAGAACGAACTTACACGGCTGAAGAAGTGGTAAAACTTGCAGGGACTGTAAAAATCGATCACAGTTTAGCCAGATTAGGCGCTGAAAGATTGTGGGACTTATTAAAGAAAGAAGATTTCGTAGCAGGATTGGGCGCCTTAACTGGTAATCAAGCAGTGCAGGAAGTTCAAGCCGGTTTAAAAGCGATTTACTTAAGCGGATGGCAAGTAGCGGCTGATGCGAACTTGGCCGGACAGATGTATCCTGACCAAAGTTTATATCCAGCCGACAGTGTTCCGAATGTGGTAAAACGAATTAATAATGCTTTGCTGAGGGCAGATCAAATTCAATCCGTAAGTGGCGATGGTGATATTCACTGGATGGCTCCAATTGTAGCTGATGCGGAAGCTGGATTTGGTGGCAACTTGAATGCCTTCGAACTTATGAAAGGGATGATAGAAGCTGGTGCTGCTGGTGTGCATTTCGAAGATCAACTATCCTCAGCCAAAAAATGTGGCCACCTAGGCGGAAAAGTATTAGTCCCTACACAAGAAGCTATCAATAAGTTAATATCTGCAAGACTAGCAACAGATGTGATGGGAGTTCCTACCCTGATCATTGCCAGAACTGATGCAGATGCTGCTAATTTATTGACGTCAGATGTTGATGAAAGAGATCGTAAATTTCTTGATGGAACAAGATCTTCCGAAGGATTCTTTGGCGTAAAAAACGGCTTGGAACAAGCGATTAACCGTGGTCTTGCTTATGCTCCATATGCTGATCTAGTGTGGTGTGAAACTTCTCATCCTGACTTAGGAGAGGCTAGGGAATTTGCTCAGGCCATCAAGGAAAAATATCCAAACAAAATGCTGGCTTACAATTGCTCTCCATCTTTCAATTGGGCAGCAAAGCTGACTGAAAATGAGATGTTAGAATACCGAGAAAAACTAGCTGAAATGGGATACAAATTCCAGTTCATAACGCTAGCTGGCTTCCATGCATTGAATACTGCTATGTTCGAATTAGCAACTGCTTATAAAAACAAAGGCATGGCTGGGTATTCTGAATTGCAACAAAGAGAATTTGCTCTACAGAAGCAAGGTTTTAAAGCGGTTAAACACCAGGCATTTGTAGGAACAGGTTATTTTGACGCAGTGCAAAATGCAGTCATGCAAGGTAAATCTTCTACCACAGCTTTAAAAGGCTCAACTGAAGAAGCCCAATTTTAAATAAAATACCGTTTCCGTAGTTTACACCGAGAGGTGTTTCATGTTTCAAAAGGCTTCCGGAAGGAAGTCTTTTGTATTTTTAAAAATTGTAATTCACAATCGCATTGATCAAGAACAGATTTACTTTGTTGAGAATGAATACAGGATTATCAGGAAAATCTCCCGTCCCATATTTGTAAGTAATCAACAGTTCAGGTTTTAAACCTTTCCATTTTACATTTTCATAGAATAAATCCAAATTGATATGCATATAATTCGGAATGGCATACTTATTCAACTCGGGTTCTGTCACTGATGGTCTCCATTGATGACCAATACTGAAAATCGATTTTAGCTTTTGATCAGAAAATTTGAAATTCTGGTGGTAGTACATCACAGCCGCATGATTATTTCCAAATCCTTCACTTCTTTCTCTCTTCTGAAAACTGAATAAAAACTCCCTGCCCCACTCCCGAGGAAATAAAAATCTGCCTTGAGCCGTAATGTGATCATATCCTAAACTGATTTTTCCATTTGGTAGAGAATGAGATAGCTGAGCGCCAAAAATTTGAGCCGTTTCATTTTGCACATATTGGAAAGCAGGATCTGGATTTCCGCCCTCTCCTATCCTATTTTGTAGCAACCATTCTACCGAAAATGCTAAGCCGGAGTTTTTAAAATTGTAGGTGGGTTTTACATACAAAACATTGAAAATATTATCCACATAATAATCCCACAGCTCAACTTTAAAATCACCAGTAATTTGATAATCAAGATTAGTTAATGCCACATAATCTGATGTTGTATTTTCTCTGTATTCGCTTCCTTGACCATTGATATCTCTCCCTACAGGATAAATCCCCAATGTTTGACCAATATTTTCAAATCCATTGTAACTTCTTGGAGCAATTCTGTTGATTGCACCTAATTGAAACCTTAGCTTCTCTTTCTTTTCGTATTTATAAAATGCCCCCTCAAAAAGTGTTGGAATCATTCTACCATCCTGACCATTCATAAAAGGCGAAAAGAAAGTCTGCCGACCCATCTTAAGCTGATGATTTTCATTCTTATATTGCACATACAATTCACCGGGATAAGCTATGAATCTTTGAGATAAATCCTGGACATTAAAGTTTCCTGCTACATATCGGCTACTCCTCCCAGTTGTTGGGTCAGTGGTTTGGACATTTCCAACCCCAGTATTCCAGCTACTGTATACTGCTCCTCCAACTTGCCAATGCTTATTGAAATCATAGGTATATTTAAATTTTAAGCCCGTGGCTACCGCATACCAATCCTGCAATTCTCCTTCATTGAAAGAATGCATATAGTAATTTCGCCAATGACCGCTTATATTCCCTCTTTTGCTTTCAGTCTCATCTTCTTGAGCTAAAACTAGAAAAGTGGATAAAAAGTAGAACAAAAATATAGAAGTAAACTTCATTTATTTAGTTTTCTTGATTTGATAGACACTATCATAATATTGAATAATAGGCTGAAAAGGACCAAATTGATGTTGTTCAGCTGGGAATGGATCATCCCAAGGACCGTAAGCAGTGGATACTGGCTTCAATTTTAGATCCGGAAAATCCTCTTCTGTTTTAGGTTTCTTGGGTCTACTGAAGCTATTAATGTAAGCAGCAACATGATAGGCTTGCTCATCTGTCAGTTTCGGGTTTTCTTTTGTTGCAATTAAATGCGGCATATTAGCTTTAATAAATTGCGCAGCCGTTAACACTCTATGCATACCAGCTCCGTGATTAAAAGAATCATCACCCCATAATGGCGGATACTGATAACCTTTTCTTTCATCGGCTAATTTAGTCCCTTGTCCATTCTCACCATGGCAAACTTGACATTCATTAATGTAAACCTGTTTTCCAAAAATAGTATCTGCTTTGACGGCAGGTATTTTTATGCTTACAAATCCTTTATACCAATCCACTGTATCTTCAGGAACACCCACACTCAACCATTCCATATAAGCAACCAAAGCTTCCATTTGCTCTGAATCGTCCGGTAAAGACTTCCCGTCCATACTGCGCTCCATACACCCATTAATCCTTTCCTCAATACTGCCAATTTTATTTTCCCTACCTCTGAACTGCGGAAAACGATTAGTTACTCCCACCCATGAACCAGCACCTGGCTTAGTTCCTGCCTCCAGATGGCAGTTCTGACAAGTCAGATTATTTCCAGCATATAGTCTTTTATCTTTATCAATGACCTGAGGCCCCATCCACTTAGGGGATTCGGTTGCCAATAGATATCCAAATTTAACTTTCTTGCCTTTTTTTCCATCAGGCAAATCAGTCTCAATATTCGGTATGCTCCATTCCTTTTGCTCATTTGATAAAGTGGATCCCAACCAGTTAGGAACATCGTCCAAGACTAACACCCCTAAAAAAAGAAGAAAAACGATAGCCACTATACCGGTCAGTGCCGCGGTGGTAATCCTCAATAATCTTAAAAAGTCCATTTTTTTGTATTAGGTATCAAAATATGGGTGCAAAAGAATGCATTTTTAATGAGGCAATTTATGTCTTATTTTACCATAAACATAAGTTCCCAAAACAGCTGAAGCAATCACCACTAAGATTACGCCTACCCCATTTCCTAAAAGAATAAACATGGGACCTGGGCACGCTCCTGTTAGAGCCCATCCTAATCCAAATATCGAACCCCCAATTAAATATCTAGCCCAGCTAAATTGCTTTGGAGCTACAATAATTCTATCTCCATCAATTGACTTCAACTTCTTTCTCTTAATGATCTGAATGACTATAATTCCCAAAATTACAGCCGATCCAATAACACCATACATATGGAATGATTGGAACTTAAACATTTCATAAATCCTAAACCAAGAAATAACTTCCGCCTTTGCCAGCGTAATTCCAAATATGGTTCCTATAAATAAATATCTAAAAAATTTCATTTTATCCTGTTTGATTTTTTGAATTAATTAAAGTACAAGCAAATAGGGTAGTATAAAGTAAGTCATGATGAGACCTCCAATGAAGAATCCAACCACAGCCAACAATGAGGCGGGTTGTAAATCGCTTAACCCCGATATAGCATGCCCGGAAGTACAGCCACCCGCATAACGAGTACCAAATCCAACTAAAAACCCACCAATTACTATAAATATGATTCCTTTTACAGTTAGTAATGATTCCCAATTAAAAATCTCTACAGGTACTACATTCTTGCCAGGATTCTCAATGCCAAAGGCTTGTAGCTCAGCAATAGTAGTTTCAGAAATATGTGCGGCTTGATCATTTCCCAAATACAAATAGGATATCAATCCACCTAAAACCAATCCTGCAGCAAACACCAGATTCCACATTTGATCTCTCCAATTAAAATCGAAAAAGTCACAGGACTTTCCAGCTCCTAAAATGGAACACATGGTCCTGAGATTTGCTGAAAGGCCAAAAGATTTTCCAAAGAAAAGCATGGAAAACATTACCACTGCAATCAAAGGACCGGCAACATACCATGGCCACGGTTGGCTTATCCACTCTAATAATTGACTCATATAATATTCTAGTTAAAATTTATTTTTGTACAACAACCTTTAAACTATTTGCACAATGATTTGTCCAAATCTTAAAAACAAAATTAATGTAGCAACATTCATCGAGGCGTAACAAAAGTTACGAATTAGATGATATATGTCATCTCTATTACAAATTGGCAGTTGTATTAACATCTGAATCCATAATTTTTTAACTTGCCAATTAACCAGAATAAATAAAGTGGAGAAAATTATTACTGAAGAAAATTTTAAAGCTATCAACTTTTCGGAATCCTCAATTGAATATAATGAGTTTGAGCATTGTACTTTTATCAATTGTAACTTTCAGAACTGTGATTTATCGAATCTTAAATTTATTGATTGCGACTTTGAGGATTGTAACTTAAGTTCAGCAAAAACAAAAAACACGTCATTTCAGACTGTTAATTTCAAAGGTTGCAAAATACTTGGCGTCCATTTTGATGAATGTAATGCCTTTGGTCTAACAGTAAATTTTGATTCTTGCCAGCTCAATCATTCAATTTTCTACCAGCTTCAACTAATGAAATCAAAATTTATACACTCTAAACTTATTGAAGTTGATTTTAGTGATAGTGATCTTAGAGAAGTCAGCTTTCAAAACTCAGATTTATCAGGTGCTGTATTTGAAAACTGCGATTTACAAAAATCTGATTTTAGAAATACATTAAACTATAGTATTAATCCAGAAATTAATAAACTAAAGAATGCCAAATTCTCCAATGATGGAATCGGTGGACTATTGGATAAATATCAGATAAAAATAGAATACTAGAGCATATTCTACTTGGAATATGTAAGTTCTTACTTTTTTGGTACCAATTTCTTTATTGTCAATCCCTGCACTAAAATGGAGAAAACCACTACTGAATAAGTGGCAGACAATATTATGTTTTTTGCTTCAAAATCATCAGGAATGGAAAGAGCCAAAGCAACTGAAATCCCTCCTCTTAGACCTCCCCAGGTGAGAATTGCCAGCGTATTTTTTTCAAACGTTCTCAAACGCTCCATGATTTTTACAGGAATTCCGACCCCGACCAATCGAGCAAACAAAACCACAACAATAGCACACAACCCAATTAAAAAGTAGTCTGGATGGAACTCCTTTGAAATCACAATTATTTCCAAACCTATTAAAATAAAAAGGATTGCATTCAATGCCTCATCAACTAAATGCCAAAATTTATACACGTAATCACCTGTAGCAATATTTTTACCTACCGTATTTCCTTCTTTACTTAGAAATAAACCAAGCACTACCACTGCCAATGGTCCTGAAATGTGAAAGAATTCTGCGGCTTTATAAGATACCATCACCAGTGAAAGGGTTACTAACACCTCTAGCTCAACATGTTCATTATCAATAATTTCTAATAATTTAAGACCAAAAAAACCAAATATAGCCCCTAACAACAATCCACCCCCCACTTCCATTCCAAATAGGCCGAGGATGCTTCCAATACTAAAATCGCTAACACCTGTCTGGGCTAAACCCAGAATTGTCAAAAATGCCACTACTCCTATACCGTCATTAAATAGTGATTCTCCAGCAATTTTAATTTCTAATTTTTTCGAAACTTTAGCATCTGATAGCAGGGCCAAAACAGCAATTGGATCAGTAGGTGAAATTAAAGCACCAAACAGCAAACAATAAATCAAATCAATTTGATAGCCAAAAAAGCCAAATATGTAAAACATCAAAAAGCCAACCACAAAGGTGGAAATCAATACACCAACCGTAGCGAAAATCAAAATTGGCCAGCGCTCCTCTTTTAGTTGCTTTACATTAATAGATAATGCCCCAGCAAACAATAAAAAACTTAGCATTACATCTAATAAAACCTCCTTGAAATCGAACTCAGAAACAATGGAAATCGCCAAATCAGTAATTTCCGGAAAAACGTATCCAGATAAAAGAATCAAAATTGATAAGACTAATGCAATAATCATCAATCCAATCGTAGAAGGAAGTTTTAAATAATTAACATTTATAAAGGTGAAAACAGCGGCTAGAAATATAAGTAAGGTTATTAAATCTAATACACCCATTATTAAATTGATTTAAAGTTAACTCAGTGTTTGATTGGTTAAATTACTGATTTAATACTTTACCTCTATAAAAAAAGCCTTGTATTTATCAAAAAAATACAAGGCTTTATAAGCTTATCAATAATTGTAATTATTTTTTTAATCTTTTTGGAATTAATTCTATCTTCCAAATGCCTCTACACCATAATCAAGCTTGGTGCCATACATAGGGAAAGTAATTTTCAGGAGTCCATAAAAGCCTCTTTTCTGAAGCCCAGGTCTCAAGCCAATTTCAGCACCATAACCCCAACCAAGTGTTCTGTTAAAATGTCCGTCAATTCCGATTCTACCTCCAAACATAAATGTATTAATAGAAGAAGCATCATATTCAAAAAACTGATTGGCACCTGCGGGCTGATGAAAGAAATTTTCAACTGTCACCATAGGAAATATAAATAGATCTATAAAAGTTGAAAATACATGATCGTCCACTAGCTCTTCATAAGTTTTATCAGGTTTGGCCGCAAAGTTTTTAATCCATGTAAATCCTCCACCTACGGAAACTCCTGCTCCTAATACATTACCAAAAACAGCTTCCTCTTTTTCTCCTGAAATTGAATTTACAGATTCTTCGGTTTCGCCTACAGGATTAACTATAACGCCTTGAGAAGCAATTGCTCTACTCAATTCGGAAGTTGTTTCGTAGTACACCCCTCCTAATCGAGCAAATAATATTTCTCTTCTTTTATTAGGAATATCTGCTGTTTTGGGAACTTTGGCTGCCCACTCAGCACCCTGATAATTCTTTGAATATAACGGTATTCGACTTTCAGATTCTTGTTCTTTATCCCAGATATGGTAAGAGGCACTTGCCTCTGCAAAAAAGTACGTTCTAGCTCTAGATTGCGGGTCAAAGCCATTTTTTTGGGCTGCATTTCTAGCAAAATCACTTCCTATAAAGTATGGAGTTCTAGCGTGGGCTTTGAAATGCATTTTATCTTTTAAATAATAGGTAGCGTCTACTCCAAAACCAGAAGTAATGTTGGTGACATGTATATCCCCGTAGGCAGGAGTAATACCAATAAACAATTTATTGATATCATAGGGATCATTATACATTTCTTCGAAGGTCACAGTTTTGTTTTCAGTGCTTCTTCTAAACTGTGCCTCCACAGTAAATACAGAGCAGCATGACACCAAAATGATCAGAATAAGTTTTACTATCTTCACTATAATTCTATTTTTTACAGCTGTAAATATAATAATTAATTAGGACTACAATAAATGTAGTCCCTAAATGAACAAAATCAATATTAAATTATTGAAAAATAGCGAATAATTTTTCAGAATCCATTTATAAAATGAGGTTTTTCAAAACAGTCTCGTGTGATTTCACGATATGGTCCAAATCTTCAGCAGACAAAGATGTTGATAAAAACCAAGATTCAAATTGTGCAGGAGGAAGATAAACTCCTTCATTTAGCATACCCTGAAAGTATTTACCAAACATTTCTGTATCACAACTTTTAGCTCCATCAAAATTATCAACAGTTTGGTCTGTAAAAAATATACTAATCATAGAACCTAACTGGTTAATAGTATAATTCTTCCCTAAGGCAGCATTTACTTTTGCTAATTCTTTGGCTAAATATTTCCCAGATGCCCCAATCTGCTCATAAACCTCATCATGATCATTCAAATAATGTAGCATCATAAGACCGGCTGACATTGCAATCGGATTACCTGAAAGCGTTCCTGCCTGGTAGACAGGCCCTTGTGGAGACACAAAATCCATAATTTCCTTCTTCCCTCCATAGGCTCCTACTGGCATTCCACCACCAATTATTTTACCAAGCGTAGTTATGTCTGGTTTTACACCGAAAATTCCCTGTGCCCCGGCTTTTGATAATCTGAAACCAGTCATCACTTCATCAAAAATCAAAACTATACCCTCCTGATCACAGATTTCCCGGAGTCCTTTCAGATATCCATCTTTAGGAATTACGCACCCCATATTTCCCGCGACAGGTTCAACGATTAATGCGGCAATCTCACCTTTATTTTGCTCTACAATGTTTTTAACAGCTTCCAAATCGTTAAATGGTGCAGTCAACGTATCTTTTGCAGTTCCCTTGGTAACACCAGGCGAGTTTGGGGTACCCATAGTTGCAGCTCCACTTCCTGCAGCAATTAAAAAGCTATCGCCATGTCCATGATAACATCCTTCAAATTTTAATACCTTGTCCTTGCCCGTATAACCTCTGGCCAATCGTACTGCAGACATAGTAGCCTCGGTACCAGAATTTACCATCCTTACCTTTTCGATAGAAGGCACCATGTGGGTAATTAATTCTGCTATCTCAATTTCTTTTGCAGTGGGTGCTCCAAACGAAAGAGAGCTTTGTAATGCGTTAGCAACTGCAGCTTCAATGGCCTCATTCCCATGTCCTAAGATCATAGGTCCCCACGAATTGATAAGATCGATGTAGCGGTTTCCATCCTCATCAAACATGTAAGCACCTTTAGCACTTTTTACAAATATTGGGTCTCCTCCCACTGCCTTGAAGGCACGAACAGGTGAGTTAACCCCACCGGGAATAAAATTTTGTGCTTTTTTAAATAATTCTTTGCTATTGGACTTGTCCAGCATAAATAAAATGATTTTCGATTTTCTAAAATTAATCTGTAAAAACTGATGGTTTTTCTTCTACTTGTTCAAAATTCAACATTTTTAACTCCAAATCCTGCATTTTCATGATTGGCACTACTTGATTATCATTTGCATTAGTATAATCGAACCCAAAATAAAGATGCCCATTTTGAAAGCCTTCGTTATATAAACCGTATTGGAAATAATTGCCAAATTCAATCAACTGTGTTCCAAAAAACCACATAGTTTCGTAACCATCATAACTATATTGTGAAGGCAATTTGTTAAACTTTTTTCTATAATACTCTTTAAATTTTGCTACATCGGATGAACTGAAGTCAAAATAATTTTGACCTATCATCACTACCCCCATTCTTTGAAGCTGGTCAAAGGAAATTTGATTGAAGTCCAGCCACTCATCATAGCCGATTATTGGAATGCTATCTCTTCTGGTGTCAAGGGCACTTAGTACATTCGAGACTAGTAAATTATCAGAAGATGCGACCAAAATATGTCCTATGGTATCTCTAGTCATTATTAATGAATCTCCGTCTCCCACTTTTACCTTTACAGTATTGCTAATGTAAACTTTACCTCCTGTATATGTAGTGTCATCATCATAAACCTCCGTTAAAGACCTTAGAATTTCGGTACTAGCTACAGCGGATCTAGATGCCGCCATCCAAGTAATATTAAATGAATCCGCCTCAAGCATCCTTTTGTAAGTATATGCAAAAACCGAATCTTGGGGTTTGCTACCGTAAAAAATTGTAGCATTCTTACTTTCCATATTTTCAATTGCATACTTAGCGGCTGTTTTCGCTCTTGTTTCTGCTGTTGATTTCATCAAAAATGAATACGGATTAGCGGCTATGGTCTCTGAATTAGTTGACAATGGATTTACCATATTAATCTTATGTTTATAAGAATAATCTCGCACCAAACTTGCTGGAATCGGATAAAGTGGACCAATTATCATATCCATTTCCAATAACTCTCCACTTTCAATAATTTTAGTGGTTTTAAGGCTATCTCGGTCAGTATCGTAAGAAAATAGCTCGATCTTCTGACCGTTGGCGTTTAACTCCTCTATGGCAATTTTTATACCTTGATACAAATCCAGCACAAATTGATTTCCCTTGCTTCCTTTTGAGGTGGACAGACTTTCTGCCATTAACGGCAACAACACAGCTACCCTATACTTATCCTTTTTTTCTGTTACACTTTTATCTACAAAATCGAAACTAGCACGATTCAAATCAAAAGAGTCGATCAAAAATTCCATCAGCTCAACCTGACGATCAACCATGGGTTGTTCATTTATCTTCTTAGCCAAATATTTTGCTAGAACCTCATCGTATGGATTAAGCTCCATGGCTTTTTGCAATAGAGGGATACTGTCATAGGCGAACAAAGTCACTTTTTTGATTTCATTCGCTATAATTTTCAAATCATCTTTTTCAGTGCTGTTCAAGACATTAAGACCTTTCATCAAGTTCCCTTCCTGCATCAGCATTTTTCCATACCATAGATTAACCTCATCAATTTTCTCCCAATCGGAGTGGGTAGTCCTGATATTCCCTAGCACTTCAAGCGCTCGGTCTTTATTCCCAGTTTCATAAGCAGAAATACCATAAAAATAAGAGGCATATAAATAGAAAGGATTGTTTTCGTTCAAATCAAGTAAATTCTTGAAGTGATTTTGAGCCCTTTGATAATCACCTGATTTAAAATAATTCTTCCCAGACAAGTACTCTGATTGATAATTTACTTGGGCATTCAGCTGGAATGCACTAATTATAAATATCAATCCGAAAATGACTAATGATTTTGATCGCATGCTATTTTTATTAAAACATTAATTAATCCTGCTCTGTCGAACCCTGTTTACAAAGCCAGACAAGTTTAAATTTAAACTGCTTACTCCCATTCAATAGTGGCTGGGGGTTTAGAACTTATATCATAAACAACCCTGTTTACTCCTTTTACTTTATTGATAATTTCATTCGATACGTCACTTAGAAAATCATACGGTAAATGTACCCAATCGGCTGTCATTCCATCCACACTTGCTACGGCCCTAAGTGCCACCACTCGCTCGTAGGTTCTTTCATCTCCCATCACACCAACAGATTGGATGGGTAATAGGATAGAGCCCGCTTGCCAAACTTGGTCATAAAGTCCTCTTTCCTTCATCATTCCAATAAAGATTGAGTCTACTTCTTGGATGATATTTACTTTCTCTGGAGTTACATCTCCCAAAATTCTGATAGCCAAGCCTGGCCCCGGAAATGGGTGTCTTCCTAGAATTTTATGATCTATTTCCAGCGCTTTGCCAACTGAACGTACACCGTCTTTAAAAAGTGTTTTCAAAGGCTCAACCACCTTTAAATTCATTTTCTCTGGAAGCCCACCTACATTATGATGAGATTTAATAGTGGCCGATGGACCCTTTACTGAAACAGATTCGATGATATCAGGATAAATGGTTCCTTGAGCTAACCATTTCACATCTTTGATGGCTTTAGCTTCTTGGTCAAAAACGTCTATAAAAGTTTTTCCAATTGCTTTTCTTTTTCCTTCAGGATCTGATATCCCTGCTAAAGCTTTATAAAATTGGTCTTTGGCATCAACTCCTTTTACATTTAAACCCATGTGCTTATAGGAATCCAATACCTCCTCAAATTCATTCTTTCTGAGCAAACCATTATCTACAAAAATGCAGTAAAGATTTTTGCCAATCGCATGATGAATCAGCATGGCAGCTACAGAAGAATCTACTCCTCCAGAGAGGCCCAACACTACCTTATCTTGTCCTAGTTGTTCTTTTAACTCTGCTATTGTAATATCAGCAAATATCTCGGAAGTCCAATCTTGGGAGCAACCACAGATTTTAACCAAGAAATTTTCCAATAGTTGTTTACCCTCAATCGTATGAGTCACTTCGGGATGAAATTGAATACCAAAAGTAGGCTCGTTTTCCAATTCGAAAGCGGCCACTTCCACTGAAGGGGTACTGGCAATAATTTTAAAACCTTCCGGCAAAGTTTTGATAGTGTCGCCATGTGACATCCAAACTTGTGAGCCCTTGGTCAAATTTTTCAGCAAATCATTATCCGCATCAAAGCTTGTAAGTTTGGCACGACCATATTCTCGGATTTCAGAAGGCAGAACCTCTCCACCATTATTTTGAGCCAAATACTGCGCACCATAACAAACTCCCAATAACGGAATTTTTCCTCGGTATTTTTCAAGATCAATTTTAGGGGAATCCTCGTCTCTAACGGAACAAGGGCTTCCTGAAAGAATCACGCCTTTCACATCTGGTGTTAATTCAGGGGCATCATAGAAGGGATGTATTTCACAATAAACATTGAGTTCGCGGACTCTTCTGGCAATGAGTTGAGTATACTGCGACCCAAAATCAAGAATAATAATTTGCTCTGTCATGGTGCAAAAATAATAGGATGAATCAGTTAAGCATAGAAAAAAATAAGATTGCTTTTAATTAATTCATTGTCAATGATTTATAAATATGATTTTAGGGGAAAATTAGCGGTTTTGAGGGATTTCGCCTCCATTATTAAAAAATATTGATTTCATGGTAAAAATATTTACTATTTTAAATGTGGGAAATCTATTGTATCACCCAATATATTTCGCCCTTTCAGGGCTTGGTTGAGTTTCAGTTTTATGAGTGTAGGGCTACACCCTACGTTGAGATATATTAGCCCTTCGTGCCTAAGAGTTTCTGCAAACCTATACCATTATAAGCAATCCCTATGGAAGAATAAGTATTTTTTTATGAAAAAAGAATAATCAGATGAAATCTGGTATAGTCCTAAGTTCAGCCTTAAAAGGGTATAATATCAAAACATAGAGTGAAGTCCTCTGATAAAAAATGAACACACTCTTAAGCCCTGAAAGGGCGTAATAAAAAGGCAAATAGCGCAATACTATCAACTAAAAACCCTGAATCCCCAAACTAGCATATCATCAACTTGCTCACTATTTGCCATCCATTCTTCTATCGTCTCTCTTAAAATCATTCCCTGCGTTTCCATTTTTTTCATATGATTGGTAGATAGCAATTCCCTGAAATTTCTGATCATAAATTTTTTATCCCTATCACCTCCAAACTGATCTACATACCCATCAGAAAACAAGTAAAAGCAAGTATCACCCACTAGGTTGATTTCATGATTATCAAAATCTTTAATATTTCTTTTCTCATCTAAACCTACCGTTGTTTTATTACCTCTAATTTGTTGAAGTTGCTTGTTTTGAATATATATTAAAGAATGATTGGCACCAGAGAAGTAAACTTTATTATTCTTTTTATCCCAGACACAAATTGAGATATCCATCCCGTCCCTATTGTCGCTTTGCTCTTGTCTCAAGATATGTATAACACTCAATTTTAGCTGTTTAAGGATTTCGTTAGGCTGGGTAATGCCTTTGAAATTCACGATATGATTCAACATGTCATGTCCTATAAAACTCATAAAAGCACCTGGGATGCCATGACCAGTGCAATCAGCTACCGCCAATATTACTTTATCTTCAGATTCACTAAACCAATAAAAATCTCCGCTAACGATATCCTTAGGATTATAATATATGAAGTAATCTTCTAATTGCTTGCTGATTCGATGCGAGAAAGGCAATAGTGCGGTTTGAATTCGCTTTGCATAATTGATACTATCAGTAATGTTTTTGTTTTTTTCTTCAATCAACTCATTTTTTCTCACCACGTCCGAATTAATGCTCTTTAATCGTTCCGCTTGTGTCTCTATTTCCTCTCTTTGTTGGCGAATTTCCTCATTTTGAACTCGTAATTGATTATTAGCCCTTTGCTTTTGGTTTTTTGCCCGGAAAGTCACAACTGCAAATACAATCAATATCACCAGAATACTGATTATCGCTAAATTCAAAATTCGCTGTTGTGTTATTTGCTTTCGTTTGAGCTCTTGATCTATTCTTAATATTTCATTTTCCTGCTCCTTTTGTTCAGACTCATAAATAACTCTCAAGTTTGCAATTTGCTTTTGCTTTTCTTCATCCATGAGCTGATTCTCATAATTATAGGCTGAGTCTTTAAATTGATAGGCTAATTGATGCATGCCTTTTTGATAGAAGATTTTCGATAAATTATCAAAGGATTTAATCTTCCATTTAAGGGAATTCATTTGTCTAGCAATTTTTAATGCCGCCTGCGCATTATCCTCAGCCGATGACCATTTATTAGTACTAATATAAACTTTTACTAAAAAATTTAAGTATTCTACTGCCCCCAGATAATCTTGGTCTTCAATTAAATAGTCTAAAGCTCCTTTAGTCATTTCTATGGCTTCATAATTATTGCCTAGTTGATAATTAACCTTAGCTTGCACACCTAAGGCATATGCCATTCCATTGATATCTCCTAATTGATTAAAAATATTGTAGGCATCCATTTCTAATTTTAATGCCTTTTCGTTTTCACCTGTTGCCTGATAGACTTCGCCTATATTTAATTTATATACCCCTGTGCTCATGGCGTATTCGGAGGAATCAATTAGGTTCAAAGCTTTATTATAGTATTTCTTGGCATTCTCGTAATCTTCTTGATTGAAATATAAAATACCCAAGCTATTGGAAGAGTTTGCTACGCCTTTGGAATCACCCAAAAGCTCATAATTTCTAAGCGATTCCAGTAGGTTTGAAATAGCTTTTTCATAATCTCCTAAAACCGTATAAATAGCTCCTAAAACATGTAGGGCGCTCGCCTTGGCGGTATAATTATCATTCTGTTTTGCTAATTTTAAGGCATCATTAGCATATTTCAGTGCCACATCAGGCTGGACTGACCGGTAGCCAATTGCCAAATCAAGGTAAATGCTAGCTTTAATACTATCATTTGAATTTTCCGCTACATTTAATAAGCTATCCACTTCCGAATTTTGGGCAGAAAGCGGCAGGCTAATGAGTGGCAGAAATAAGACAAATAAATATTTTATCATTTTAGATTCCAAAAAAATTAATGAACTGGATGCAGTTTACATCCTTCCATAATTTCTCATTATATTTCGAATTGATTATAAACAATCAAAGCTGAATTGAAAATAATCTATAATTATCTGAATACAAAAATATAATTTTATCTATTTCAATAATCATGGAACAATCCTTTAAAAACTTTGTATTTTCATTTTTTACAGTTATTACTCTTAGCGTAATGACAACAGAAATTGCATTTTCTCAGGATAACATTGATAAGAAAACAGTTGACCTAGACACCGCTATTTACGAAACTGATAAAAATTCTCTTTTCCCATTGCCCGTGGTTTATTATACCCCTGAAGCAGGACTTTTCTATGGCGCAGCCATTTTATATAATTTTTTCACCAGCAGAAAAAAACCGATCAATGCCAGTCAGGTTCAATTGGCTGCGGGTTATACCACTAAACAACAAACTTTAATATTCGTGCCTTTTCAGATTTTCTGGGATCAGAACAAATGGAGAAGTATAGGCGAACTGGGCTATTATAATTATGCCTACCCTTTCTACGGCATCGGAAACAATGGACAACAGGATGTCTTTTCAACTTATAGGGCCAGTTTCCCCAGAGTACGTGTGTTTTTATTAAAAGAGACCGCACCTAATTTATTTGTGGGAGGTCGATACTGGTTTGAAAATTATGATATCTTCATGTGGGACAATGCCGGAAGTTTTCAGCAGGAGGATTTTTCAGGAGGCACTTACAACCGAACCAGTGGTTTAGGACCTGCCATGATTTATGACACCAGGGATGGCGTTTACTATCCAAGAAATGGGCATTATTTGGAAAGTTTTATTGAATTCAATCATCAATATACGGGCAGTACGCATAATTACACTGCCATTTCATTTGACTATGCCTATTATTATTCCCCTGCCGACAAAACGGTTTTGGCCGCTAACGCCTTCTCGTGGTCGAATATTGGAGATGTTCCTTTCAATAGACTGGCACAATTGGGTGGTAATAAAAAAATGAGAGGCTATTTTCAAGGCTACTTCCAAGACAACAATCTATTGCTGGGACAAGTTGAAATAAGACAAGAACTTTTCTGGAGGATAGGACTAACAGCTTTTGGTTCTGCCGGCCAAACCGCCCCCACTTGGGGAGACTATGGTATGAGCAGATGGAATTATGCCGGAGGTGCTGGTTTGCGCTTCACTTTTGACACCAAAAAACACATCAACGTAAGATTGGATTATGCTGTCGGAAAAGATAGCAATGGTTTTTATATAGCTTTTAATGAGGCTTTTTAGTATTAATTAAAGCTTGGAATTAATTATATTCTTTGGTACTTACATTTTTCGTGGGGCCACAAAAAACCCTCAATCGACAATATGATTGAGGTTTTTTTAAACCATAAACAATTAAACTAAACTACTATAAAATAACTACTGCAACTCCGTGAAATTACCTAAATCCAATGTCCAGTCGTAGTCTTTATAATTGACATCCGGATCAGCATCTTCCGGAATGCAATCATATTTTCTTAAAAATCCGATTACTCCACCTTTATCTGAGAAATCGCCTTTAAACCAACTGAAAAGTGTGGTGACATATACTTCGTCTTCGATTTGGTCATATTTTGTTGTCCTTTTTAAAAACTGACGGGTTATCTGATCCAATTCTTTGTCTAATTCATAAGCACTGTAAACCGCCACATAAGGACAAGAAGTAGCTCCGCAATTCAAGGCAAAATGAATTCTTCCGTCTGTTTCATTTACCCTAAATTGTTTTTCCAATTTGCTAGCAAAAGGATCTTTCATAAATCCCATTGATAATTTAACTTTAGAGCCCCTAATAATTCCATGTTCTATAAAATCAAGGCTTAATAATTCTCCACCAACATTGATTTGATCTGCTTTAAAGAAAGCGCCTCTATCATCAAAAAGTGCAGGATCTTCCGTTAATAGAATTTGCACAAAGGCATTGTAGGTATTAATCCAAAAAGCTTTGGTTTTATTATCGGTATCTAAAGACTCAGCTAACTTATTTAATGGCAGCGCCTTATATTCATTAACATAGTTTTTGTAATCGTTCTCACTTTTAACAGCCGTTATCAATTTCATGCTTAATCGCACGAATTCATTGGGCTCATTCATAATTTTACTTTGCGCTTGACTACTAAAGCCGAAAAAAATAAAAGAAAAACTAAATAGAGTAAGGGTAAATCTTTTCATTATTGTTATTTCGTAAGTTATTTCAATCTAAGTACGCAATATTTTAAACTACAGATGCCCGAAACCCAGAATAATAAAATAACTGTCATTATTCCGACACTCAATGAAGCAGAAAACATTGAGCAGTTACTCCACTATTTGCATCAAGATGCAAGCGATAAAGTCGCAGAAATTATTGTCAGTGATGCTGAAAGCAAAGACAAGACGCAAGAAATAGCCAAGGAAAAGGGTGCGATAGTAATCTGTACTAAGCAAGCTTCCAGGGCACATCAAATGAATGAAGCTGCAAAAATGGCGACAGGTGATATTTTATATTTCGTGCATGCAGATGCAAAACCACCTAAAAGCTTTGTAAACGATATTTTAAAAGCGATTGAAAAGGGAAATGACTTCGGTTGTTACCGTTTTAAGTTTGAATCGAAAAGTCCTTTGCTGGCTGTCAATTCCTGGTTTACTCGTTTTAAAGTATTATGGTGTAGAGGTGGAGATCAGACCCTGTTTATTAAAAAATCTGTTTTTGAGCAAAATAATGGATTCGATGAGGAATACGTAGTAATGGAAGATTTCGAATTAATTAAAAGACTATGGAAAAAACATCCATTTGGAATTATCCCTAAATCCGTAAAAGTATCTGCTAGGAAATATGAACTCAATAGTTATTGGACAGTGAACATGGCGAATCTGAAAATGTACCGCATGTTTATGAAAGGGTATCATCCTCAAATCTTGAAGGAAAAGTATTTACGGTTGATAAAGCATCCGAAGGCTTAAAAGAAGCCCCTTAACATAGGGCTTCAAAATCATCCATACCATAATTCTTTCTAAAGCAATTTTCATAAATCAACTATTCTCTGATCAATCTATCGGTCATCAATTGACCCTTCCAATAGACATTAACTATATAAAGACCCTTGGGATATTTTTTCATATCTAATGCAAAGGATCCCTTGTGCAGTTCCCCCTGTAGAACTTGAAATCCTCTTGCATCTATAACTGAATAATATGTCCTTTTTGATGAGTATCTATCCTTTATAACAGTTGAATTATTTAGTACAGTGGTCCTATATGTATCACATGGTTCAATAGGCTCAATTACTTTATAAGTCATGTCTCCTGATGAAGGATTTGACCCTTCACGTTGTAATGTAGCTGAACAACCACCTCCACCACCACCAGATGAACTAACTGTAACATATTTATAAGTTGTTACTGTTCGACACCCGTTATACACTGAACCTGTAATCTGATATGTTCCAGGAGAAATGAATGCAAGACTCAGCTGTCTGCTGGAATTAGTATATATCGTCCAGCAATTGGAATAACAACCACCAGAATATTTCCTTACCGTCATAGTATACGAACTTCCTCTTGAAATTGATGATAAGGTATAGTTTAACACATTGTTTTCATAGCCTGATGTTGGACCGCTAATGGAAATACTGGAATTACTGCCAGAGGGTATTGTAACATCTTTCCTTATTCTAGCAGTTCCACAACCAGATTTCACTACTCTAGCTGAAACATAGCCAGTGCCAGAACCATTTTTATTAATGGAAATTGTATTCGTACCATTACCTGAGGTTATTGTGATGTTACTACTTGATGTCCAATAAATTGAGCTATTTGCAGGTCTATTCACTATGCTGTAAGTTTGAGTACCACATACCTTTGAAGATCCGGATATGTAAACATCATCACACATTTTTTCCTGACAAGGTTGATTATAACTTTGAATTTCGTTCCAGAGAAATTCAGAATTACCGTCATTCCATTCTACATGAGCCTCATTACTCGGAGCCGTGTACCAACTATCGAAGGGTGTCTCACATATATTATAAGTGGGGCTGTAAATGTTTTGATAAATCTGAGGATTTTGATGGTTCATTACGTCTAATGCACTCGCTGTCGGAACAAAAGTTACTTGCCTTAAAAAACTAGTCCAAACATTATCAGGTGAAAAAAACAATCCTCCTGCAGAAGTCGAATAAGAAGCCTTAGCTGAGTGATATCTGTCACGTCCCGAAATCAAATAAATAAATAAAAAGGGATTTACACTCCAGTATCTGCCCTCGTAAACATTAGTGCTTTGATTACTATTATGCAGAGACTTAATCTGAACTAGCGTCCTTGAAAATAAGCCCCATGTCGGAATGTCTAATAAAAACCCTTCCGATAAACCGGGTAATACAATTTCAAAAACGCCCCTGTCTTTATTGATTATAAACTGATCAGGTGTTAAGTTTGGTCTATCATCAATTCGATCACCGTTGGATATCGAAACATTTCGGCATAGCTTTGGATTCCCTAAATTATTCAGTTCATTAAAAAAAGATTGATTTAAGGAAATATCATTTCTATAGTGGACTGAGAGCATTTGCCTTGCAGCCGGAGTTTCAATTAATTTTTTAATATCAAGTAAGGTGGGAAATAAGAAATGAAGATTAATCCCTGAAACGCGCATATCATTTAAATGCTGAATCATGTATTGGGCGCCAACGGGCACATTATTACCATCGAAACCTGCATCAAAAGCAACATTTAATCGTACTTCGTGATCTTCCGAAAACCGTTTTTCCCAATCTGCCAATGCATATTTAGCTATGACACCTCCTGAACTCAAACCAATAATGACTATATCCTCCTCACGCTCCGAATGAGCTTTTAGCTCCTTAATTGCTTTCTGTACCAAATAAGCACTATTTTGCATATAATCAGTTGATTCGTCAAAGTTTAGATGTACTATATCGTAACCATTTGTTTCTAATCTATCCTTTAACAATTGTACTTCTGCTAACTTTTTTCTAAAAACGAATTGTAATCTTTCGGTTTATCCCTTTCCCATATCCAAAGCGTGGCAGGGTTAACATAATCTGTCTCGTCAAAGCCTTCCACAATCAATATTGGTTTATCCAGCTTTTCACTAGAGGATTCACCGTAATCGTAGGTTAAGGTACCGCTTGCGTAATTGGATGAAAGCGAATATTTATCGTCTGCTGTGATTGGGTCTGTAAAGTCTCCTCCTTCCTCTATAGTTCTATTTGATTCGCTTTTCCTGATTTGAAAATACTTAGAGTGGGACTGCATTTTATCCTCAAGAGAGAAAATGATTTTAACCGAATCCTGATTTTGATATCTTATTGTGTAATAAGAACCGGGTTTGAGTTCTCGAAACCCATTTCCATCACCAAAATCAACCTTTAGGTCTTTTTTCTTAAATTCATTGTTCGAGAAAAATGATTTGTTGTCGAGGTAGAAAGTTTGATTTTGCTTCAATTCTTGGCTTCCCAGCGAACCCATCGCAAACATAGATTTCTCCACAAAAAACTCATCCTCTATTTTGTTCGAATTATTTACTAACTTCTTATTTTTCAAGATTATCTCCCCAGAGCTAATAGCGTTTTCTATTAGCCGATTATAATGGAAAGCAAACCCGGCCATGTAAATGGTATCATTGCTTCCCTTACCTTTTGCAAATAAGTCCTCAATCTCTGAATAATGCTTGAGCTGGTTTTTCTCTTTAATTTGCATGGTGAAAAGCGTGGCATAGATTTTACGCAATTCTGTTTCATCTACATAATTTGAATCTGAAAGTTCACCATTATAATAGTCTATTCTTGTAAAAGGATGCCCCTGTTCCAGCAGCAGATTAGTTGACAATTTGTTCAGTTGGAAATTATCAAATAAGTGCTCATAAAATTCTTCATGATTTGAAATGGTATCATATTTTTGCGCCATTAAAAAAACTGGGCATAGTAATATTAAGGTTAAAATTTTAAGTTTCATTTTAAGGTGATTTTAAGTTTAAAGAAATGCTATAAAGTCATATCAAATCTGCCATTGGTAATTTCAACTGTTTCCCCTTCTTTAGAGAATACAGTTCCGGAAAAGGTTCCAGCAAAAATACCCGCATCCAAATCTATTTTATGAAGATTGATTACCGCATTGCTACCATCCTCAATATTGGATCTATAATTTACACTATTATCATCATTATATTCGATATAGTTGTGATCTGATATCAGTTCGTAGGTTTTATTTTCCTCAAGTTTTTCATTAGCAACTAATAAAATGGATAAACTATGGCTATTGCAACTGCCACTTAAGGTAAAAGTAGAGTCATTAGGATTCCCAATTGCATGAGCAGACTGCCAAAGTCCTTCTATGCAGCCTTCTTGAACTTCACCGTCTGCTTCATAACCAAAGGTGCCTTTGCCTTCGGCTGTAATGGGAGGGAGTTTGTTTGGAAGTACTTCTTTGCACCCCTGATTTATAATAAACATGCATAAAAGAAAAAATAAGATAGACTGTTTCATTAGGTAAGGCTTTGATACTTATGTTAGATATTATTTCTTTATTAAAAAAACAAGTAGACTATATAATTTTTCATAAAGTTCTATTTTTAAGCAATCTTCAACCTTACAGAATACTATAAAGTTTTATCAAATCTGCCGTTGGTAATTTCAACTGTTTCCCCGACCTGAGAAAATACAGCTTCGGAAAAGATATCTTTTTTGCCTTCGAAAGTGATGAAGGACTTTGAGCTAATTAAAAGGCTGTGGAAAAAACATCGATTTGGAATTATTCCTAAATCCGTAAAAGTATCTGCTAGGAAATATGAACTCAATAGTTATTGGACAGTGAACATGGCGAATCTGAAAATGTACCGCATGTTTATGAAAGGCTATCATCCTCAAATCTTGAAAGAAAAATATTTTCAGTTGATAAAGCATCCGAAAGAAAGTAAATAGTCAACCCTTATTTAAATTAAATTTGACATGTTGACAATAAATCCATTTCCCACCTTTCAGGTGTTTTCACCTGAAAGAATCTATTAGATGCGATGAGCCAATTTAGTAGTTGTTTAGGTGAAAACACCTAAACATGGTAGGGGGTTACAGCAGTTATTTAAGTGAGAACACCTTAATACGTGAAGAACAAAATAACGTGACCAAATTCAGCCACTAATTATATAAAAACATCAACAATAGTCAACCCCTCCAATTTAAACTCACCTATTGAGCTATAAACCCTAATTACCCAATTTGCTTTCCAAAATTAAACGACATTTATGGAAAGACTAAAAGATAAAGTAGCGGTGATTACGGGTGGAGCCAACGGAATTGGAAAAGCCACCGCAGAAAAATTCATTGCCGAAGGTGCTCAAGTTGCCATTTGGGATATTACTAAAGAAAAAGGTGAAGAAACTGCCAAAGATTTAGGAAACAATACCAAATTCTATCAAGTAGACACTACTTCGTTTGAGCAAGTTGAAAAAGCGGCAAAGCAAACTCATCAAGATTTTGGTAAAATCGACATCCTCATCAACAATGCTGGTATCACACAAGATGCGACATTAACTAAAATGACGATCGAGCAATGGCAGAAAGTATTGGATGTAAATCTCAGCGGAGTGTTTTATTGCACTAAAGCTATTTCACCTTTCATGGTGGAGCAAGCCTACGGAAGAATTGTTAATGCTTCATCAGTGGTAGGTGTTTACGGCAATTTTGGACAAACCAATTATGTAGCTACAAAAGCTGGGGTAATCGGTATGACCAAGACTTGGGCAAAAGAATTAGGCAGAAAAGGAATTACCGTGAATGCAATTGCTCCGGGCTTTATTGCTACGGAAATGGTCAAAAGCATACCGGAAAAAGTAATCAATATGCTAGAAGGAAAAACACCACTGGGAAGATTAGGTGAACCGTCAGAAATTGCCAATGCCTACGCATTCTTAGCATCTGATGAAGCCTCTTTCATCAGTGGAACTACGCTTAGTGTTGATGGGGCAGTTACCATCTAATTTAGAGATTTCCAAAACCATTCTATTCAGACTTTATATAAACTATGAGAAAAGCAGTAATAAGCGGGACAGGTTCACATGTTCCTAAAAGACTATTAAAAAACGAATACTTTAATGAACTTTTGGGTGAGGATGTTGATACCTGGCTGCGTGAGAATTTAACCATTGAGCAGAGATACTGGTGCGATCAGGACGAATCAACCATTGACCTATGTGAGCAGGCTGCTCTCAAAGCATTGGAAAGTGCCGGTGTACGAGCAGATGAATTAGACCAAATTATCGTCTCTACCGATACTCCTGAGTATATTTCACCGGCAACTGCTGCCATATTACAACATCGCTTAGGTGCAAAAGGAGCGGGAACATTCGACTTAAATACCGCCTGCGCAGGATTTGTAACTGCACTAGATACCGCCTCAAAATATATTATTGCGGATCAGCAGTACCGGCATATTTTAGTGATTGGTGCATATGCAATGAGCAAATATTTAAATAAGTCCGACAAAAAAACCGTGACGCTCTTCGCTGATGGTGCTGGCGCGGTAATCCTTAGTGCGGAAGAAAATACTGAGAGCGGTTTTATCAATGCACACCAATTCACTGAAGGTCAATATCATGATTGGATGGGGATTTATGCTGGAGGTGCTGGATCTCCTGTGACACACAGTGTAGTTGATAGCGGTAAACATCAACTGCAATTTGTCAAGAAATTCCCTAAAGAGTTGAATCCTACCATGTGGACGGAAATGAGTCATAGAATGGCGAAAGAAGCTGGAATTGAAATAAAAGATGTAAGCAAATTCTTCATGACTCAAATTAATATCAATGCCATCTATGAAATGTTGGATAATTTGGGTCTGGAAAAAGACAAAGCAAAATACATTATGCATAAATACGGATATACTGGTTCTGCGGCTATCCCAATGGCTCTGGACGAATCTTTCCGAAGCGGAGAAATAAAAAAAGGGGATGTCATTTTTATGATTGGTTCAGGCGGGGGGTTATCCTTTGCAGGAGCGGCTTTCAGATTATAATTTTTTAAACTTAGATTTAGCAGTGAATATGAACATAATATTAGGGATGATACCTGTAGCGACTGCAACGGTCATTTTATTGTCAGTATATGCAATTGCAGTTATATACCTTGTTTTCAAAGGTTTTAAGCAGACGCAAAATATGAATGACTATGCCGTTGGAAGCATTTCATTCTCACCTGCTTTTGTGGGATTATCTTTGGCTGCCTCCATGACTAGCGCTGCCACTTTCATTATCAATCCTGGATTAATTGGTACTTATGGAATCAGCGCATTTATTTCGTATGGTTTGGCATTGCCTATAGCCGCTGTTTTTTCTCTTATTTTATTAACCAAGGGATTTAGGAAGTTTGGAAGCAAAGTGGCTGCATTAACTATGGCTCAATGGATGGGAAATCGCTACAACAGCAAAGGCTTCGCGTTATTTTTTGCCTTTCTCTCTCTCCTACTCATTACATTCATAGTATTGATTTGTGTAGGAATAAGTCAAGTATTGTCAAAAGCTTTGGACGTAGATGCTGTTTGGGTACTGATTGGAGTTGTAGTTTTTATTTTTGGTTATATGATGTTTGGTGGAGCTAATTCTATGGTTTACACCAATGCCATTCAAGCCATTTCAATGCTAGTTGTAGCCATTATTTTAATAGGTTCGGGTTATGAATATTTGGAAGAGGGCGTAAATGGATTTATGGATAAATTAAATGCTATTAATCCTATACTTACCAAGCCTCTTAATCCGGAAAGCCCTATTTTCAGGGATTATTTTGAGATTATTTTTTGTCAGATGGTGGTGGGCATTGCCATCGTTTGCCAGCCTCACATTTTGACTAAGTCATTGCTGTTGAAAAAAGAAAGTGATGTTAATCGGTATTTAGTAGTTGGTTCAATAGTGCAAATTTTATTTTTCCTTGTGGTGATTGCAGGATTATATGCGAGAATAGAATTTCCTACTATGATGGCTGATGGCAGTCCAATTGCACCTGACGGACTGATTTCGACCTACGTAGTCAGTAAATTCCCTGTTTACATAAGTATCGTCATCATATTCGGACTAATATCAGCGGGGATGTCCACTTTGGAAAGTTTAATCCAGAGTTTAAGTACTACAATCACTTCTGATATTTTAATGAAAATTAGTCCGCAACACATAAGAAAGAGACTCTCACAACCGAAAACGGGCATGTTAGTGAATAAATTAGTCATCATTCTTTTGGCTGTGGTTTCCTTTATTTTTTCATATCAGCAATTGATTAATCCTAATATGAGCGTGGCCATATTTGCTCAAAATGGCGTTTACGCTTACTTCTCCTGCGCTTTCATACCCGTTCTATTTGGAATGTTTTTGCAAAGGACTAATCCAAAAGCTGTATATATTGCTGCTTTCACCGCCTTAGTGGTATATTTTAGCATCTATTACGGTGGGTTAACCTCTTATATGAAAGCAGAGGTCAAAAATCCAGCTATAGCTTCTGCTTTAGCAATTATAAGTTCAACCGCTATCGGACTAATTTTTTATAATGTACTACCTAAACAAGAAAAGTATGAAATGTGATTGGTTTGAAAAATGGAGTACTTACAGCCCAACAAAATTAGCTATAAAAAATATTGACACAGGCTCAGGCTATGATTATAAATCTCTGAATCATGCAGCAAATGCAATTTCCAAAATATTTGAAACGGACTATAATTTGACCAAGGGCGACCGATTATTGATTCTAGCAGATTTTGATGCCGAATATGTTGCATTGTTAGGTGTAGCTCAAAAAATGGGTGTTATCTTTGTCCCTATCAACTACAGACTGAGTGCCAGCGAGATATCTTTTCTGGTGCAAAATTCAGACCCAAGCCTAATAATTGTTGCAGATGAATACAGAAGCTTATTAAGTGAAATCTCAGCATTAGCACATGGAAATGTTATAGCTTTTGCTGAATATAAAAAGTGGCTAATAACTGCATCAAAGGAGCAAAAAGCTGAGTATAGCTCAAAACCCCTAGAGGAATCTCATCCTGCCTTTATCCTTTACACTTCAGGAACAACCGGACAACCAAAAGGGGCAATTTATACACATGGAATGATGTTATGGAATAGCATTAATACTGCTATCAGACTAAAAATTCATTCAGATGATATCTACTTGAATGTAATGCCGCCCTTTCATACTGGAGGCTGGAATGTTTTAACTGCTCCAATTTTGCATTTTGGCGGCACTTTAATTATGATGCCAAAATTTGATTCAGAGAAAGTGTTAAAATCATTAGAGGAGGAGAAAATCAGCATCAGTATGTTGGTACCGACCATGGTTAGAATGCTTAGCGAGAGTGATACTTTCAAAAAGACTGATTTCAGGCAATTACGCTATATGATAGTTGGTGGCGAAGCACTACCAATCCCCTTAATTGAGCAATGGAATGAACAAGGGGTACCAATTCGACAAGGCTATGGCTTAACAGAATGTGGGCCGAATATTACTTCTTTAGAAGCGGAAGACGCTATTCGAAAAAGAGGATCTATTGGATTTCCAAATTTCTATGTAGACACTAAATTGATGGATGAAAATGGAGTAGAAGCAGGGCCAACTGAAAAAGGTGAGCTGTGGATTAAAGGCCCTATTGTAACACCAGGTTATTGGAAAAACCAAAAAGAAACCGAAAAAGCTATTGTCGATGGCTGGTTTAAAACAGGAGATATTCTAAAAAAAGATGAAGATGGCTATTTGTACGTAGTAGACAGAATCAAAAACATGTACATCTCTGGAGGTGAAAATGTATATCCTGCAGAGGTTGAAAAATGCATGTTAAAACATCCTGAAATTAAAGAAGTATGCGTCATTGGTATTCCGCATGAAAAATGGGGAGAAGTTGGGAAAGCCTTTGTCGTTTTCAAGAATGGGAGAAAGGAAGTTTCAGATATAACAGCTTTTTGCATTAAGCATTTAGCTAAATATAAAGTTCCCAAGCATTTTGAAGTAATGGAAGAATTGCCAAAAAATGATACAGGCAAGATTAATCGGAAATTGTTGGAGTAAACTCATTTATACTGAGGAACAGATGTGATTTCAGTAGAGCTAAAAATTAATTTACCTCAAAAGATACAAAAGAACATAATAGATTTTATATAGATATAAAATTGAATAAGTCATATCACTATAATTCCCAAAACCCCAAGAATTCCTAACTGACACCTTACATAATTTATAAAATTTACTTTTACTGAGTAATTTGCTCATCTCAAAAATAACCTTAGTTATTTTCCTTAGTTTTCTTTTGTAACTTTTGTGGTGGGAACGGGCTGACTGTTGGTGAAGTATAATATATTTTTGATTTAATACATAAATTAACTTAATTTTCGTGGCCGTAAGATTCAGGTTTCATATTAGTCCACTACCCTTTTGAAAAAACAGAAACTTAAAAAATTCAATGAATACATTTTGGGTCTTTTACCCCATGAAACTACTTACCTATTAAATAAACAACAATTTGCAGACCCAGACAATCTCACCATCCTAAAGCAAACTCATGAGAAGGTTGCTGGCGTTACTCCACAACCTGATTTTTCCACTCATATTGATAAACGGAAATATTCCCGTATGATGCAGTGGATTAGCGAAAACCTGAATAATGCAGATGTAGACAAAGAATTTGACCAACTGATCGAGCTAGAGAAGAAATTAATGAATGATGCCATCAGTACTGAGGATGAGCAGATTCTGTTAACCATAATTAAGAATACGGATACCTCTCATTACTACTTCATGAAGCGCTTTGAGTTAGCAATGCATTTACTTAATTACCTATTGGTTCGAATGCGCCATAAAGAATATAATGAAGCAGTGAATTTTGTCAATCGTTATAAAAACAATTACGACCAATGTCGACTGGTGTACGGTCGAATTCAAGAAGCAACTTTCGATATTACGAATCAATACACTTTTAACGATAAAGAATCAAAGCAGTGGGAAAGTTGGCTTCTCACCATCTTCAGAGATCCCATGATGGATGGAATGAACCGCTATTACGCTTTGGTTCGGTTGATCTTTTTATACTACAACTACAATCAGCAAGAGAAAATGGAAAACCTGTTTGAGGAAGTAGAGCCTCTGCTGGAATCCGGAAATTTCTATAGCAAACGAATTTTGATCAACTATTATGGAAATCGGCTACTATTCCATAGCAAAGCTAATCAGCTGGATTTAGCAGAAAAATACGGTTATCTATCGATTCGAGTTGAAAACAGTGATTTTTTGCACTATGTAAATAATCTCAATACCGTTTTATTAAAAAAAGGAAAAACACAAGAAGCCTTAAGTTTAATGAAAACTGCTTTCCCACAAGCAAAAAAAAGTGCCAATTTCCACCACCGTGTCAGCTTTGTAGCTTCTTACGTTCGTTGTCTTACCGATTCAGATGAATTAAACAAAGCCATAACCCATGCAGAAATATTTCTTTCCGCTTACAAAAAAGAACTTCTGGAACATAGATGGCATTTTTTCTTTACTGTTTACTTTAGGGCCTTGTTCTTAAAAGGTCATTACAGAAAAATATTACAACACATAAACAAGTACAAACTTCTAGAAAGAGAAGCTAAGTATCTCCAAAAAATTACGTCCGTTGCGACATTAGAATGGTATTACAATTCTGCATCTTACAAAAGTGAAAAAATAGAACTTGATGCCTTAAAAGAATTCTCAAAAAGTTTCTTAAAGTCCTACAACAAAATCACTAACCGAAGCAAAGCAGTAAACGAATTGTTAAAAGACACCCAAAAAGTGATTCCCGAGATGTTCTAAAACACGAAAGTCGCACCCATTTAGAACTACTGAAACCAATCTATTTTATCTAAATTGATGCTTATTTACACTTCCCCCAGCAATAGTCAACCTCCATTTAATAATATTCTTCATTTGGTTTAAAATAAGCTTTCATAGATTAGCAAAAGCGATTTAAAGCAAAGTTAATTTTATACAAATGAAAAATGAAAGTACATTATTCTTACAACAAAAAGAATTTCACTCTAAGTGTTATTCTTCTAATAATCATAATCATGGGCTTGATCTCTAGCAATGCATATAGTCAAGCCCAATTTGAGGCCTTGGCATATCCTTACGAAATGAAAGTAGCAAAGCTTTCTGACAATAAGTCCATGGCATATGCTGACTTAGGGGAAGGCGAGCCTATCCTATTTATTCATGGTTTGGCCAGTTATGCCCCTGCTTGGAAATACAATATCAAAGATCTGTCTAAATCCTATAGGTGTATTGTGGTGGATTTGATAGGCTACGGAAAGTCGTCAAAGGGAAAATACACTGCCGACATGAGTTTTCATGCCGAACATCTATTTGAATTAATGGAAAAGCTTAATATCTCTACGTATCATGTAGCGGGTCATTCGATGGGCGGGCAAATCGCATTAAAAATGGCTATTGAGCAGCCTGAAAAGGTAAAGTCGCTAATGTTAATGGCTCCAGCTGGAATTGAAACCTTCACAGATCAGGAAAGGACTATTTTTAAGAACTCGACAACTGTAGAAAATATTGCTAATGTTTCAGATGAGCAATATCGAATTAATCTTTCATTGAATTTCTACGAAATGGATGAAAAGGCTGAATTTATGTATGAAGACAGGATGAAAATCAAATCCGATGAACAATTCATGGAGTACAGCTATGTGGTAGCTGAAGGCGTAATCGGTATGTTAAATGAACCTGTATTCGATCAATTGGGTAAAATTATTCAACCCACATTAATATGCTACGGAAAGGAAGACCGATTAATCCCAAATACCTACTTACATAAAAATTTAAATACTGAATTAATCGGAGAGATTGCTGCAAAGAAAATCCCTGATAGTCAATTGGAAATGATATCAAAAGCAGGTCATTTTGTTCATTTTGACCAAGCGGAACAAGTGAATCAGATCATGAAAAAATTTTTAGAAAACAATTAAACCACTAAATATACGACTACTATGAAAACTATAATTACAATTTTTATGAGTGTTTGTCTTTTTTGGGCAAATACTTCATTCGCACAACAAACCATTACTGGTAAAGTAATGGATGGAGACACAAACGATCCTTTACCAGGCGTGAACGTGATGATAGAAGGGACTCAAGAAGGTGTTTCAACTAAAACAGATGGTACCTTCGAATTAAAAACTTCAAAAACTGATTTTACATTAGTTTTTAGTTTTATAGGCTTTGAAACACTTAGGAAGTCAGTAAGCGGATCTTCAAATGTAGGAACAATTACAATGACACCTTCACTGGTCTATTTATCAGAACAAGTAGTGGTTTCTGGAACAAGAAAAGCAGAGAAAATCACAGAAACACCGGCAACCATACAGGTTATTGATTCAAGACAAATCAATGAATTACCTTCTTTCAATCCAGGAGAACTACTTGCAAGAGTAAAAGGAGTAGAATTTGTTAGATCGGGTGTGATTGGTACGGGTGTCAACATCAGAGGATTTAACAGTAACTTTAATGCAAAAAACCTCCAAGTAAACGATGGTAGATTTGCCACTTTAGTTGCGACCGGTTTACCATTCGGCCCTCTATCTACTAATATCAAAGAAGATGTTGACCGAGTTGAAGTTATTTTAGGACCAAATGCGGCTCTTTATGGACCTAATGCCCACAACGGATTAGTAAATACAATAATGAAAGACCCAAGAACCTCGGAGGGAACAACAGTTGCCTTAGGAGCTGGTAATCAAAACATGTTTACTGGTAGATTAAGACATGCGCAAAAGATCTCTGATAAGCTCGCATTCCGAGTTTCAGGAGAATATACTAGAGGTACCGAATTCGAATATGCTGATTCTGTCTATATCACAAGAATTGACAATGAAGGTAATCCTTACAGAAGAGGATATGAGGAATTGGAACTTGATAGAGATTTCGAATTTTTAAGAGGTAATGCTTCAATGGTGTATGAAGTAGCCGATAATGCAGAGTTAGTGGCCACTTGGGGAGGAAGTAGCAGTACCTATCTTGCTCCGACTAATGTAGGTAGAAACCAAATCAAAGATTGGAGAATCAATCATTATACTTTAAAATTCATCTCTGATAAATGGTTTGCACAAGCTTATTTAACTACAAGTAAAACTGATTCTACTCATTCACTAGATGATAGAACCAAAGCCTATTATGGAGCTATAGATGCTGGCGTTTCTGATGCAGAGGCTAGAGGACCTATGTCATATCAAACGGGAGCTTTGTTTATTGATGACTCAAGAAGATTCAATGCTGAAATTCAGCACAACAATAGCATAGGTGATTTGGATATTGTTGTAGGTTCTCAGTTTCAAAGAGACATGGCCAATAGCCATGGAACCTATTTATTGGACGAAGATGAAAATGATTTTATTACTATTAATCAAGTCGGTTTCTACACACAACTGGATTATAAACTTGGTAATGGTTTTAAGTTAACCGGAGCAGCCAGAGGCGATTATCATCAAATTTATGAATTCAATTTTGTTCCAAAAGCAGGGCTTGTAAAATCATTTGACTTTGGTGCAGTACGATTAACCTATAGCAAGGGAATAGCCGCTCCTACCATCTTGAACATGTATGGTGATTTGTTTAGCGGTTTAATTTTAGGAAATGCAGAAGGATTTACCTTAGCTGATGGGAGCATGATTGAACCTCAGAGAGTAGAACAAATACAAACCATTGAATTGGGATATAAGGGTAAGCCTGCAAAAAAATTATTTGTAGATGCTAATGCGTACTACAATATGTCCAAAGATTTCCTAAGCCCTGTGACAGTTGTTGGTGTTACTACCCAAAGAGGTGATACGCCAATAGAAGAAGTGCAGTCTGGTTATGGCGCTTATGGTGGATTGGTTGCTACTTACATTAATTTTGGAGAAGTAGATACATATGGTTTTGATCTCGGCATAAACTATGCCCTAACGAATACTTTAAGCTTGAATTTGAATTATTCATACTTCGACTATAGTGTTGATGAAAACAATATGGAAAATGATTTCAATAACGATGGCGTAGTGAATAAACTAGATGTATTGGTCAACTCCCCAAATAATAGAGCAGGTTTTGGACTAACGTATTCAGGTAGCAAATTTTTTGGTACTGTTTTCACCCGCTGGGTGGAAGAATTTGACTATTTCTCTAGTTTCCAGATCGCAGCTAAAACTCAGGATCTAACCTATAGAGGTACTCCTATTGTTGAAGATGCTAGAAGTACAGATTCTTGGAATTATGGGCCACTGGGAGGATTTGTGAATGTTGATGTAAGTTTAGGTTATAGAATAAATGATAAATTCACTGTTTCAGGTCAAGTTACCAATCTATTTGATTCAGAAATCAGAGAATTCACAGCCTCCCCTTTCATAGGCAGATTATTCAATTTTGAATTTAAAATGAACTTGCCTCCGATCGGAAGTAAGAAGTAATATTCAAAATCATTACAACCAACCTTCACTTAAAAGACTGCTAGTACTAGCAGTCTTTTTTTGTGCTGAAAAAAGCCCCTATATTGCTACAGCAGCTTCGGTCTTACTTCATTTAAAATATATCAATTCAGCTCTCCTCTTAGATCATACGCCTTTCGCATCTTATTTACCATCGCACTGCTTTCCTCAAAATATAGAGATTGTTGACCATCACTCATTGCTTTTTCCGGATCAGGATGTAATTCATATATTACGCCATCAGCCCCAGCCATGATTCCTGCTAAAGCTACCGGTTCAACATATTTTCTGATGCCTATTCCATGTGATGGATCAACCACTACTGGCAAATGCGATCGGTCCTTTAAGACAGGGATAGCATTGATATCTAAAGTATTTCTAGTCATATTTTCGAAAGTTCTTATACCTCTTTCACATAAAATTAAGTCTTCATTCCCTCCACTGAACACATACTCTGCTGAATACAACAGCTCCTCAATAGTACCACTCACTCCCCGTTTTATCATTACAGGTTTGTCAACTTTTCCCAAAGCATCAAGTAAATTGTAGTTTTGTGTATTTCTTGCTCCTACTTGGAATATGTCAATAAAATCATACATCTCTTCCACCTGAGAAACTTGCATCACTTCTGTAATGATCTTGATGCCAGCCGCTTTGGCTTTTTCATGCCACATACGCAAGCCTTCCATCCCCAGGCCACGGAAAGAGTAAGGGGAACTTCTAGGCTTGTACACTCCTCCACGCATGATTTTAACATTATTTTCTACCAAATGAGCGATAACAGCATCTACTTGCTCTTCATTCTCAATACTGCATGGACCCGCCATAATATTGAAATGATGTTGGGAGATAATATCTCCATCTCTAAGCTTGATTTCAGCAGGATTGACCTTCCATTTTTTAGAAACCAGCTGATAACTATCGGAAACCACATGCACATCCTTGACACCTTCAATATGTCCGATTTCACGGATGTCAATATCACCTTTTTCTAATGCAACCAGGTAAAATCCTTTTTGAGTTTGTACCTCACTCACCGATTTTGTGAATTTTCCCAAAGAAGCAATTAAGTCCTCTTTTTGAGTGTTGTTTATGTTTTTTTCTAATTGTAAAATCATATTTTTAGATATTTAGAACCTAGAGTCTAGATTCTGGAATCAAGACTTTTTGATCAACTCTATGTTTATTTTTTATATATTTCAAATAAGCTATTCTTAACTAACACGATTCAGTTTCTCCTAGCTGAATTATTCTAAGCACTGAACACCCCTATAATCCCCTCTAGGGGATAGCCTCCCGGAATCCCTCTACTGGTAAATGATAAATTGCATCTCTATTTTCTTTCCAACTAATTCAACTTTTTATGTCAGCATGACATGTTTTATCAAAATTGAAAGCAGTAAAAATCCGTGCGTCTCCCCCCTTGAGGGGGGGCGAGGGGGGTGTTGCAATCACCGTCTCTCTCTCATCTTAATAATGAAACTTTCAACACTAGCCTCCAAATCATCTTCATCCAAAGCCTTGATAAACGCACTGCCGATAATTCCTCCATCAGCATATTTATTTACCATACTTAAGGCTTTATTATCACTGATCCCAAAACCTACCATTCTTGGAGTTTTTAAATCCATTGCTTGAATTCGCGTCAAATAATCAAGTCTTTCCGGACTATCTCCCCAGCTGCCTCCTGTTGTACTGGAGCTGCTCACCATATAAATAAAGCCACCTTCTTGGGCATCTACTTCCCGTATTCTTTCTTCAGCAGTTTTTGGAGTAACCAAAAACACATTCTTTAAATTATACTTTTCAAATATAGGCTTAAACTGCAATTTGAATTCATGCATTGGCATATCGGGCAAAATCAAACCGTCCACTCCTACCTCAGCACACTTCCGGCAAAACTTTTCAGTGCCGAATTTCAATACATTATTACAATAGCCCATCAGGAAAACTGGTTTGTCTGTAATTTTACGCATTTCAGCCAATTGCTCGAAAAGTTTATTCAAATTCATCCCGTTTGACAAGGCTTTCATACTGCTCTGCTGAATTACAGGTCCATCAGCCAAGGGATCTGAGTACGGCATTCCTATCTCAATAATATCCACATCGGCTTTATCCAAGGCTTTTAAAATAGTAGAGGTGTCTTCCAAATTTGGATATCCTGCCGTAAAATAAATCGTCAGCTTTTCTTTGTCTTTTTGCTGAAATATATGTTCAATTCTGTTTTTCATGTTTCAAGAACCTAGAGTCTAGAACCAAGAACCAAGACTATAATTCTCAATTCTCAATTATTAATTGCTAATTAGTTTTCAGTAGTTTCCGAAATTAATGTAAGTCTGCAAGTCTTTATCACCGCGACCTGATAGATTAATCACCAAAATATCATCTTTCTTAAATTCAAATTGATCTAAAGCTGCTAAAGCATGTGCAGTTTCCACCGCTGGAATTATTCCTTCCAATTTACTTAATTCTACTCCCGCATCCATGGCTTCCTTATCAGTTACATATTTAAAAATTCCTCTTTTGCTAGCATATAAATGAGCATGCAATGGCCCAATACCTGGGTAATCTAAACCTGCTGAAATAGAGTAGGGTTCTGTTACTTGTCCATCTTCAGACTGCATCAATAAAGTTTTAAAACCATGCAAAACCCCTGAACTTCCTCTGGCAGTAGTCGCTGCAGTTTCTCCACTATCTAAACCATGTCCAGCAGCTTCAACGGCTACTAGTTTAACTTTTTCATTATTCAAGTAGTGATAAAATGCTCCAGCAGCATTGCTACCTCCACCTACGCAAGCTACTACGTAATCTGGTGCATTGGTTCCTTCTTGCTCTTGCAGTTGGGCCATCATTTCCTCACTAATAACAGACTGGAAACGAGTCACCATATCGGGAAAAGGATGAGGACCAACAACCGACCCTATAATGTAATGTGTATCATCAGGATTATTGATCCAGTATCGCATGGCTTCGTTAGTAGCATCTTTCAATGTTTTTGATCCTGAAGTAGCCGGAATCACCTCAGCACCTAATATTCTCATTCGCTCTACATTAGGCTTCTGTCTTACCATATCTTTTTCTCCCATAAAAACCTTGCATGGTAAATCCAATAAGGCGCAAGCTGTAGCGGTAGCCACTCCGTGCTGACCTGCGCCTGTTTCCGCAATAATCTTCTTTTTACCCAGCCTTTTGGCCAACAATGCCTGACCAATGGCATTATTGATCTTGTGTGCGCCTGTGTGGTTCAAATCTTCTCTTTTCAAATAGATCTTCGCTCCGTGCTTTTCTGAAAGTCTCTTTGCTAAATATAGTGGTGTTGGTCTTCCTACATAGTCTTTTAGCAAAGCCTTAAATTCTTCTTGAAATTCTGGATCAGCTGAAATTTTCAAGTAATTATTTTTTAATTCTTCGATATTCGGGTGTAGAAGCTCAGGAATATAAGCACCACCGAACTCTCCGTAATATCCGTTTTCATCTATTTTAATTTCCATAATCCTTAATTCCTAATTATTAATTACTAATTGAACTTTGTCCAAATCCTTTAATCCCGGTTCTAGCTCTAATTTACTGTTGAAATCCAATGCGTAGAGCTTTTTAGATTTAAAATCGTTAATCCTGTGCTTATCTTCTATTGCCAAGCCACCGCTTAGGAAAAAAGGCTTCTTTATCTTACTATTTTCTAATAGCTCCCAATTAAATTGAACTCCATTTCCACCTGGTAACTTTCCCTTAGTATCGAATAAGTAGTAGTCAGCATCAGAGTATTTATTTAAAACCTTAAAATCAAAATCATCATCAACTGAAAATACCTTGATAACCTCCAAGCCTTCCTCTTTCAATGCCTTTACAACTTTCGGTTCTTCATTTCCATGCAATTGCACAATGTCAAAAAAACCTTTATCTGCATAATCTAAAATCTTTTCAGCGCTTGCATTCACAAAAACACCTACCCTTTCCGTTTCGCCAAAGTTCAATTTGATAATTTCCTTCATTTCATTTTCCGAAACGTAACGCGCAGATTTCTCATAAAAGATAAAACCTAAATAATCAGGTCCAAACTCTATAAGTTGCCGAATATTATTTAGATCCCGCATTCCGCAAATCTTTATTTTCAAGTCTTGTTCTTTCATATTTTTACAAAGGTTTTGATTTCAATTTGAGCTGTCTATTTACCAATTTTGTCTGCCATCATATTTTTCACTTGCTGAGAAAAACGCTGGCAAGCTTTACCCGGTTCACTACTTTTCATAAAAGAGGTACCTATCAAAAAGCCATCAAATCCGGCTTTTTTCATTTTCACCACATCTTCAGGAGTCTTTAATCCGCTTTCAGCTATTTTCGGAACATCACTAGCTAGTTGATTTACAAGTGCCTCAGCTATTGTCAAATCGGTATTGAAGCTTTTCAAATCACGACTATTTATTCCTACCAAATCAGCATAGTTTCCATAGTGTGAATCCAACTCTTCTTGATTGTGAACTTCTAATAGCACTTCCATTCCCAGCTCGTGAGCCAAAGAAGCTAGGTCCTGACATAGTGATTTATCAATCATGGAGGCAATAAGCAATATGGCATCTGCTCCATGCGCCTTTGCTTCATAGACTTGATAAGGGTCTAGCATGAAATCTTTGCGAAGAATAGGGCAATAATTGTACTTTCTAGCCACTTCCAAATCTTTTAAACTCCCGCCAAAGGAAGGTTCATCTGTTAGTACAGACAAAGCACTCGCTCCACTTTGCATATAGCCAATAGAAACCTCCTCCACTGATATGTGGGCATTGATTTTCCCTTCAGAAGGAGATTTTCTTTTAATCTCTGCAATGATTCCTGTTTTAGTTTCATCCATTACATAGGATTTAAGGCTTACAGGTTTCGATTTGTAATAGAGCTTTTGCTTCAAGAATTCCACAGGAAATAGTTTTTGCCGCTCTATTACTTCTGCCTTTTTATATTCTGCTATTTGTTGTAGTATATTCATTTTCGTTAGATTTTAGATTCTAGAGCCTAGAACCTAGATTTTATATATTAATCAATTTTTTAAATACTTCATTCGCTTTTCCTGATTCAATGGCATCTTTGGCTGCTTCGGTTGCTTCGATTAAAGTGCTATATTTTCCAGCTGCTTGGAGAGCTAAAGCACTATTAGCAAATACTACTGAATTTTGAGCTTTTGTTCCTTCACCTTTTAAAATATCAGTAAAAATCTTAGCGGCTTCTTCTATGGTTTCGCCCCCGTGAATTTCATTTGCATTTATTTTTTCCAAGCCGAAATCAGCGGGTTTCAAGATTTGCTCTCCACTGGAAGAAAACACCTTCGTTTCTCCTGTCAAGGAACATTCATCATAGCCTTCCAAGTCATAAACCACGCTATATTGAGCATCTGATTCCTGAAATAAGTAAGAATAGATCCTTGCCAATTCATGACTAAAAACACCAGCCATTTGTTTTTTAGGTAAAGCAGGATTTACTAATGGCCCTAGCATATTGAAGAAAGTTTTTACTCCCAATTCTTTCCTAATTGGACCTACAAAGCGCATAGCAGGATGAAATTTTGGTGCATGCAAAAAGCAAATTCCACTTTCTTCTAATTGCCTTTCCAATCCATCTTGTTCATTTGTAAATTCATATCCAAAGTACTCTAACAAATTAGAACTTCCACATTTGGAGGAAACTCCGTAATTACCATGCTTTACCACATTCTGACCACAAGCCGCAACTACAAAAGCAGACATGGTGCTGATATTAAAAGTGTTTTTACCATCACCTCCAGTTCCGCACAAATCCATTCCGTCATAAGCGGAAAGATCGATCGGAACCCGCAACTCCATAAGCCCATCACGGAAACCGCTCAGCTCCTCTACTGTCACTGGACGAATCATGAACAGCGTCATAAAGGCCGCTAGTTCCGAATTATTAAATTCACCTTGTCCAATTCGTAAGAAGATTGCCTTTGCCTCTTCTGTAGTCAAAGTATTGTATTGTGATAATCTATTAATAAGTTCTTTCATTAATTTTAAATTTTTAGATTCTAGAACCTAGATTCTAGACTTTTCTCTGATTCACTGATTGTCTGTATTTCTATTTGCTTCAACTGCATTGCTATTCTCCCATCATCCTTGGCCAAATATCTACATTCTGAGTTCAATCTTACTACTCCTAACTCCCCACTTCAATCTCTGGCTATCCAATTTTTCAGAATTTTGCTACCCTCAGGTGTCATCACTGACTCAGGATGAAACTGCAACCCGCAAACATCATATTTTTTATGCTGCACTGCCATGATTTGACCATCTTCTGAACGAGCCACTACTTCTAAATCCGCGGGGAAATCTACTTCATTGATTGACCATGAATGATATCTTCCAATACTGATTTCTTCGGTAATACCTGCAAAGAGGTAATGATTATCCAGTTTAGCTCGGCTTTGAATCCCGTGCATTACGGGTTGAATATTAAATAATTTCCCTCCAAAAGCCTGACCAATGGCTTGATGCCCTAAACAGATTCCCAAAATCGATTTTTCGGCTGCATATCTTTTGATCAAATCCAACATAATACCCGCATTTTCAGGTACACTCGGTCCTGGTGAAAGTAAAATCTTGTCATATTTTTCTACTTCCTCTAGCGTGATTTTATCATTTCTAATGACATCGATTTCAACATTAATGTTTTGTTGTCTGATTACCTCCACCAAATTGTAAGTAAAGGAGTCATAATTATCTAGTAATAGTATCTTCATGTCCTAAACTTATTTTTGATGTTGGTCGAATAGATTTTCTGCTTTCTCCATCGCCTTTCTCAAGGCATATAATTTATTGTGGACTTCCTGCAATTCACTCTGAGGATGTGACAAAGCCACAATTCCTGCTCCAGCTCGATAATTCAATTTATTATCTTTACTTACAAAGGAGCGAATTACAATGGCATGATTTAAATTACCATTCAACCCAATTAAACCCACAGCACCACCATACAGTCCTCGACCTGTTGGCTCGTATTTATTGATCAGTTCTAATGCTTTATATTTTGGTGCCCCACTCAAAGTGCCTGCCGGAAATGTATCGGCCAGCAATTTCACAGCTGATTTCTCAGGAACATCTGCCGTTACTTTACTTACTAAATGAATCACATGAGAATAAAACTGGATTTCTTTATAGACATCCACTTTAACATTACTTCCATGCTTTGACAAATCATTTCTTCCTAAGTCTACCAGCATGGTGTGCTCGGCATTTTCTTTTTCATCATTCAACAGCTGTTCCGCTAATTTTGCATCTGCGGCATCATCTCCACTCCTTCTGTATGTTCCAGCTATTGGGTTCACATAAGCTTTGTTGCCTTTGACTCCAACTTGTGCTTCGGGTGATGACCCAAATAATTTATAATCTCCATAATCAAAATAGAACAAATAAGGAGATGGATTTAAAGATCGTAATGCTCGATAAACAGTAAACTCATCTCCTTTAAATTCTTGGGAAAAAGCACGGGAAAGCACCATTTGAAAAACATCCCCTAATTGAGCGTGAGCTATTCCTTTATTAATGATTTCCAGAAACTCCAGGTCGCTCATATTGCTGCTTTCCTCTCCTACTTTTTGGAATTTGAATTGCGGAACTGAACGATTTAAAATGACTTGGACCAAATCATCTTGTGTGAACTCATACTTAGTATTGATTTCATGTTCAAAAACATGAAGCTCATCTTTAAAATGATCAAAAACCAGTACAAATCGATAAAAGTGATAGCGAAGAAACGGGATATCCTCTTGTACTTTCTCAAAATTGATATCTTCGAAGTATTGAACACCATCGAAGCCAGTTGCACCAAAAAATCCACTTTCCTCAAACTCTTCTCCTTTCAAAATATCCTCAGCTTCAAATTGATTAATGAAATCTTGAAGTTTAGCTGGAAGCGATAGTTTATCTACCAATTCCTCAGTTCTTTCCACCCCCTCAATTTCAGTATAAAATGAATTATTCGTGGCTTTAACTTCTGCTATGGACTGCACTCCAATATATGAAAAGCTATTCCTTCGCGTGTGATAATCCGAACTTTCCATCAAAAAAGTATGGGGGAATTGATCTCGCAGCCGAAGATATAATGCAACGGGGGTAAATGAGTCTGCCGGTAGTGTGATATGTGATTTCTTTACTTTCATTTATCTTTATTTTGGTCTTTAAAACCTGTCAGGTTTCAATTAGTTTATTGGTAAAATTCTTCAATTGTCTAGTTAATTTATCGATCCAAACCTAACAGGTTTAGTCAGATTTTAATAGACAAAAAAAAGGCTTACCGAATGTCCGGTAAGCCTTTTTTGTTTGCATTTTGAGCATGGCATATCCTTTCATCCAGTATTAGATGCTATTCCGTGCCACCACCATGCGTTATTCAATTTATTAATCATTTTCGAAAATATTAAGTCAAAAAAAAACCTCGCTAGACAGCGAGGTTTTAAATATTTTATATACCAGTGCTGTCTTCTAAAATTTAGAAGTCCACCACCAGTTAATATTTGTTTTTCTATTTTGCATTTGCACAAATGTAAACGCCAAATTCAAATTACCAAAGTTATTTTTCAGTTTTTTTCTTGGTAGTTGTTTTTTTAGCTGCAGTAGTCTTTTTGGATGTGCTGTCCTTTTTAGCTGTACTTGCTTTCTTTTCTTTTGACTCTGCCTTAGGAATCACAGCGCTACTTGTAGTTTTCTTTGGTCTTCTTACTCCAAAAGAACCAGCAAAGATTTTGCCTTTTTTCGTTTTTTTATCTCCTTTTCCCATAGTTTTAAATTTATTAACTCTATTAATTATAGAATTCTAAAATAAGAATATTTACACTATTTTGACAATAATTTATAGTACTTGTTTCCCAATATAAATAGTTATGCTAAATTGGTGAGTAAAATTTTAACATTATAATTTGGAATTATTACTTGATACGGGATTAATTGTTTTAGGATTTATACTATTAATAAAGGGGGCTGATTTTATGGTCACGGGAGCCTCTTCCTTCGCTAAAAAATTTAATGTTTCTGAAATCGCTATAGGTCTAACCATTGTCGCCATGGGAACTTCAGCACCAGAACTCGTGGTCAACTTAGTTTCGGGCTCTCAAGGATTGGATGATGTTGTATTTGGAAATCTAATAGGTAGCAATATTTTCAATTTATTTTTCATATTGGGCATAGCAGGTGTTATAAGACCGCTTGTAGTTCAGTCTGAAACCGTTTGGAAAGAGATTCCATTTGGAATGGCTTTGGTAATTATCTTATTCATCCTAGTAAATGATGTTTTCTTTTTTGGCAGCGAAGAAAACAGCGCAGGCTTAATTGATGGATTTATACTTTTATTATTGTTCGTTGCATTTATTTACTACGTCTTTTATAATGTCAAAAACAATAGCGATGTAATTGAAACAAATGTCAAAGAAACACCTATTTACAATCATTGGGTAACACTATTAATGATTCTAGGTGGAATTACTGGTTTGGTAATAGGCGGGAAGCTAGTGGTTGACAATGCTGTGGAAATTGCGCGTAGTTTTGAATTAAGCGAAAAATTAATCGGCTTGACAATTTTGGCCGCAGGAACCTCCTTACCTGAATTAGCCACTAGTGCGGTGGCAGCATTTCGAAACAGAGCAGATATCGCCATAGGCAATGTCATAGGTTCTAACATTTTCAATTTAACCTTCATTTTAGGGATCAATTCGCTGGTGACACCCCTAAATTTCAACACTGAAATGAACTTTGACTTTTTTGTTCTAATCGGAGGTTCCATCATGCTTTTCATCTTCATGTTTACCTTAAAAAGTAAAAAGTTGGACCGCTGGGAAGCCGTTCTTTATTTGATTACGTTCATAGCTTATGTCTGCTATATTTTCATCAGAAAATAACCAACATTAACACCTGAAAATCAACGTCTTAAAAATTTATTGAAAATATTTTCTTTACAAGAAACTAATTGTAACTTCTGGCGTTATCGCATTACTTTTAATAGACAATTTGAAAAATAACATACTCCGACTGGATATTTCCAGGCAACCTACTGACAGCACTTGCGGTCCAACAAGTTTACATGCTGTTTATAATTATTTCAATGAAGATCTTAGCTTAGAGGAAGTCATCCAATCCATAGAATATTTGGCAAGTGGTGGAACATTAGCTGTTATGTTGGGTATAGATGCCTTGAAAAGGGGGTTTCAAGCTGAAATCATAACTTTTAATTTAAAAATATTTGATCCTAGTTGGTTTCAAAATGAAAATATTGATTTAGTACATAAATTAAAAGAACAACTTAAACACAAAAAGACTCCGAAATTTAAACAAGCCTCTAAAGCATACATACAATTTCTGGAAAGCGGTGGGAAAATTTCATACAAGACTCTAAGTAAAGATTTAATACAATCATACTTGAGCAAAGAAATCCCTATTTTGACAGGTCTAAGTGCCACTTATCTGTATAATGAGAAAAGAGAGTTTGGTGAAGAACCTGTACTTTATGATGATATTAAGGGGCAACCATCAGGTCATTTTGTTGTTTTAAATGGATTGAATTATGAAAATGGAAGTGTAAAAGTAGCAGATCCACTTCATGCTAATCCGTTCGAAACGCAAAATTATTCTGTCGATATCGATCATCTAATTTGCGCTATTCTATTAGGTATTATTACCTATGATGCTAACTTATTAATTATTAATAAATGAAAATTATCATAACCGTTACGAACCTAAAAGATTGGGACTTTGATATTAAAGACATTGAAGTAATTACAGGTAAACAGTACCTGACCAATCCTGTATATTCAAATATGAAAAATGCAAGAGTTTTCAACCTTTGCAGAGATTATAAATATCAAAACACCGGCTATTACGTGTCTCTATTGGCAGCAGCAAGAAAGCACAAGGCCGTCCCAAGTATAAATACCATTCAGGAAATGAAAACACTTTCTGTTGTGAAAATTTTATCAACAGAATTAGATTCACTGATCCAGAAATCATTAAAGGACATAAAATCAGAAAAATTTACGCTAAGTATCTATTTCGGAAAAAACCTTTCTAAGAAGTATGATGCACTTAGCATGCAGTTATTTAACTTATTCCAATCTCCATTTATTAGAGCACATTTTGCTAATAGTAATGGCAAGTGGTCAGTTCAGTCGATTTCTCCAATAGCTGCTGGCGATATTCCTGAAGATCATCAGCCATTTGTGGAAGATGCGACCATGAAATACTTCGAAGCTAAAAAGTTTACTGTTCCTGAACGAACGACTGCAGCTTATTCTATGGCTATCTTATGGGACCCTTTGGAAAAAACTGCTCCGAGTTCAGAAAAAACTTTACATAAATTCATTAAAGCGGCTAATCAAAAAGGGATTCAGGCCAATTTAATCACTAAAGATGATTACAGTACGCTTTCTTCCTACGATGCCTTATTCATCAGAGAAACCACCGCTGTCAATCATCATACTTTCCGTTTTGCACAACGAGCCAAGGCTGAGGGTTTGGTGGTGGTCGATGATCCGGAAAGCATCATCAAATGTAGTAATAAGGTTTATTTGGCTGAACTTTTAAAAATGCACCAGATTGAAGCACCAGAAACTATGATTATCCATAAGGAAAACATCAATCTGGCACCTGATATATTGGGCTTCCCAATTATATTGAAACAACCTGATAGTGCTTTCAGCCAGGGGGTTAGCAAAGCCGAGAATATGGAAGAGTACAAAAAGAAGGTAACTGCACTGCTAGAAAAGTCTGATTTAATCATTGGCCAACAATTTCTGCAAACTGATTTCGATTGGAGAGTGGGTGTTTTCAACGGAGAAGCGATCTATGCTTGTAAGTATTACATGAGCAAGGAACATTGGCAGATTGTTAACTGGAACAAAGGGGGTAAATATGGTAAGGTGGAAACTATGCCTGTGGAAATGGCACCCCCTGCACTGATAAAAACTGCAGAAAAATTGTCTAAACTCATCGGTGAAAGTCTTTATGGTGTTGATATCAAGCAGAAAGGAAATAAATTCTTTGTGATTGAAATCAATGACAATCCAAATATCGATACGGGAGTTGAAGATGCCGTTTTGAAAGATAAATTATACAGTAAAATGATGGATGTCTTTTTAAACCGCATCCAAAAGTCAAAACAAATTAGTAATCAATAAGATGGAAGTGACAAAAAAAACAAAGACCTACTCCTTATTTGAATGTATCGGCATAGAATTGGAATACATGATAGTAAACCGAAAAACTTTAATGCCCGCACCCATTTCTGATCAATTGATTATCAAGAAAATAGGTCAAATTACAGACGAATTGGAAAACGGAAATATTAGTTGGTCCAATGAACTAGTGCTACATGTTTTGGAATTAAAAACCACCAAGCCAATGCCCGGACTGGAAGGACTATCTGATGACTTTCATGAAAACATTAACGAAATCAATGGGATTTTGGCTGAAATGGATTGTCAGTTGATGCCAACAGCCATGCACCCTTTAATGAATCCTTTGACGGACGTAAAGTTATGGCCACATGAACGAAATGAAATATATAGTCGATACAATGAAATATTCAATTGTAAAGGACACGGTTGGGGAAATTTGCAAAGTATGCATATCAACTTTCCATTTGCCAATGATAAGGAGTTCTATTCGCTTCATGAGGCGATAAGACACATAATGCCGCTTATTCCTGCACTCACGGCCTCATCACCTATTTTTGAGGGGAACGGTTCAGATATTCTGGACAACCGATTAGCTTTCTACGAGAAAAATCAAAAGAAAATACCTTCCATCACTGGAAAGGTAATTCCTGAATCTGTAGCTAATAAATCGGAATACGAAGAAGTTATTTTCAAGAAAATCTTTCAGGATATTGCACCTTATGATAAAGACAAAAGCTTACAGTATGAATGGTTAAATTCCAGAGGTGCAATTGCACGCTTTGATCGAAATGCTATTGAGATCAGAATCATTGATTTGCAAGAATGTCCGGCTGCAGATATTGCCATTGCTGAATTTATTGTTCAAGCGCTAAAATACATTATCCCTAAATTAGACGATTTCAATCCTATAGATGAATTTCAACTTTATGACATTTATAGATTAGCATTGGAGAAAGGTGCGAAAAGCACTGTTTCAAATCAGAATTACCTTCAACTCTTTGGTTTAGAAAATGAGTCTAGCATCAGTATAGAACAAATCTGGAGATCAATTTTGAAGCATGTCTATCTTTCAGAAGACAAAAAGCAGATCATTGAATACATTTTGGATAATGGAAACTTATCTCAGCGGATTCTGTCCAACCTTAAAAAGGAGAATTGGTCCGAGAAAAATATAAAAAGCGAATATGAGTTATTAGTGAATTGTTTAAAGGAAAACAAGCTTTATGAGCTACGGTAATGACCAAATTTATATTCAGTTGTGAGCACGGGGGTTATGAAATCCCGGAAGAATTTCAATCGTACTTTAGAGGCAAGGAAAATGTTCTTTTAAGTCATAGAGGTTGGGACAGGGGAGCCTTGGAAATTGGCAAATACATTAGCAGAAGGGCGGACAGTAAACTTATTGCCAGTTCAATAAGCAGGCTATTAATTGAAAGCAATCGAACGCTTCAGCATGAAGATCTATTTTCAGAATTTTCAAAAATAATGCCCCAAGAAATTCAACAACAACTCATTGAAGAATATTACCTACCCTATAGGGCTAAATTGGAAAGAAAGATAGAACAACATCTGCAGCATAATCATAAAGTAATACATCTATCATTTCATAGTTTTACGCCTGTTTTAAATGGTGAAACTCGCAAAACGGAAATAGGTATTCTTTTTGATCCTGCTAATTTGTTGGAACAAGAATTTGCCTTGGCCTGGAAGGAGAGTATCGAAGATAAAATTGACAGCTGGCGCATAAAATTCAATTATCCGTATAAAGGCACAGACGATGGCTTAACCACTTACTTCAGAGCAAAATATCCAAAAAATTACGCGGGCTTGGAGCTGGAAGTCAACACCAAATTAATGGACTGTTATCCTATGCATCAAATTAGCAATTGGGTCTTCCCCCCACTGTTTAATCGCAACGGAGCAAACTTGGCTGACGGCAAGCAGGGACGATAAAATGATTTTAAAAGCGTAAGGCGTAACTAACAGCAAAGACGCAAAGTCGCGAAGGAAATTGGAAAACCAAATGCTTTTGGGTTTACCACAAGATCTATGGGGTTTCACTAAAATCTCCCAAAGAGTATATTTAAAATTCTTATTTTTTCTTTGTGAAAACTTGGCGTCTTTGCGGTTCAAACCAGCCTTTAGTTGTAAAAATTTCCTTCTCTTTGTTATGCATGCCTACTACTTTTTGTCTATTTTTCGGAAATGCAATCAGAAAGTCTATTTATTGAAAAGGAAAACTACAAGCTACACCTCAAGCGGTTTTATAAAAATGAAAATGCGCCCTCCGTATTATTAGTCCATGGAAGTATAGAAGACGGTAAAATCTTCTACTCCAAATCAGGTAAAGGTTTTGCTCCCTTTTTAGCTGAAAATGGCTTTGATGTTTTTGTGGCAGACTTAAGAGGCAGAGGAAAAAGCAGTCCCCATCCAAGCCCTGACAATAATTTCGGTCATGCCTCTGCTTTCGAAGAAGACATTCCTGATGTCATTGAAAAAATAAGAACTACTACCGGAAAAGAGCCAGAGCATTGGGTTTCCCACAGCTGGGGAGGTGTACACTTAATGGCTTACCTGGCAAAAAATGAAGCCCCCTCGTTAAAATCTATGATATTTTTTGGCAGTAAGAGAGATATCAGGGTCTGGAATCTCAAAAAGTTCTTGATAGTAGATTTAATATGGTTTGGCTTTTGTACATTCCTTGCTAAAACAAAAGGCTATCTGCCTGCCAGAAGATATAAAATAGGCAGTGCTGATGAGGCAAAAGATTATTTCCTTGAAGTAAACAAATGGGTGCGTTCTCGAAACTGGAAAGACCTTAGAGACGGTTTTGATTATGCAAATGCCTTGCAAAATAAACAGCTACCGCCCATTCTTTCCATCACGGGCGCAAGTGATCGGCAAATCGGTCATCCTGTAGATTGCAGGAGATTACTAAAAGAAATAGGTGACCAAGATAATTTTAAATTTAAAGTTATTGGCAAAAAGCAGGGCTACAAACATGACTATGACCATATCAATTTACTGACACACAAAGATGCTAAAGATGATCATTTTCAAGAGGTTTTGGAGTGGTTGAAGGACAGTACTATATAAGCTTTCCGTTTAATAAAGACTAAACTAAAAACTGCACTGCATTTCATTAGGATTTGAGCTTTACCTAATTGAAAAAGTCTTAATGCTACTAAAAGCTTGGTTTAATTCTACTTACATTAAAACCAACATTTAACAATTCCGTTATCCTTTTCTAAATTATATCGGTTGTGAGACATCTAATCTTTTTCTTGGCCTTCATTATGTTGATTCCTTTCGGATTCCATCAGCAGGAGGCTTTTGAAAAAAGTGAAACAGAAAGAATAGAGGAATTTAGTCACTCGCAAAGAATTCCCTCCAAAGAAGTTGTAAAGAGCGTTGCTAGGTCAATAAAAATATACTTGCCGCCCTCCGATTTTCACTATCATTATGATGAGTTCTTTAAATCATATAAATTAGTTCAAAAAATATATTTACTCCAAAGAAACCTACTGATTTGAGACTTTAAAATGACAACTATTTTTTTTCAAAAGTTTCATTTTAAAGTTTTTACCAATGAGTAGATTATTCCCTAAAATGGTGGATAAGCTGAACAGGATAGATCAGCTGATCCGTATGAAAGCAACCGGTCAACCACATGAGTTGGCAAGTAGATTAGAAATTTCACCAAGTACACTGTACGAATATATTGAAATTATGAGAAGTGTATTATTAGCCCCTATAAGATATTGTCATATCAAGAGATCTTATGTGTACGAAAAGGATGGAAAACTGCATATAGGTTTCAAAAATAAACAGCAAGTAAACAGGATCGGGTAATCACAAATGAGAGGGGCAAGCACTAATTGATCAGCACTTTCCCCTTCTTTTTAAACAAACTTCTCTATTTAAAAAGACCAATTTTTAAGCCGATGTAGCCGGTGAGACCAGATAGGTCAGACTGGTTGAAGTTACGATATGTCATATCTCCAATAATCCGATATCCTGCACCCAAATTGAAGCGAACATTTTTATGTAAATTCACTTCTAGAAGTGCTGAAGGTTCAACTTGAAAAAAATTCGCTTCCCCTAATCCGGCAGTTCCATTCTCATTATCCATTTGTACTTCTCCGTAGCCAAGGTAAACTGGTAGGCTTAAGTGAAATACCTTTTTAGAGAAAAGGGTATATTCTGCAAAACCGCCCAATGTCCAATAGTCCATGTAAATGTTCGGCAAAGTCTCACTTTCTGGATATATCTGATTTATTGAGGTGTTAAAATAGGCTCCAATTGATAGTTGATCCTTAAGGCTTATTCCACCTCTTAAGTTGAAAAATGAAGCAGTACTACCATCCATTTGGGTGAGACCAAAAGAAGGTGCAATAAAGAAGCCGAGATTCTCCGTATTAATTGAATTATTACTCCCTAGTAATGTATTTGCCTCTTCACTATCTTGTGCGAAAAGCTTGTTGTTCAGCATTAGGTATGCTGCTGCTAGAACCAGTAAATATGTGTTTTTCATTTTTTTGTTTTTTAGGTTAATAGATTATTATTCAAGCGGATACACTGCAAATGCTCAATTTAAATTTTACTAACTTCCTTCGATGACTTCCCTTAAAAATATATGCTCGATTTTCTTAAAATTAAACTTGCTAAATATTAGAATTTGATATGTTTCCATTATGAGTTTGAATTCCATTTTTGATAATGATACTTACACTATTTGGATAAAAAAGCCTAATCTGCTTTGCTTCGTATCTTACTTGAAGATATTTTGCCCTAGCCAAGGCCTCCCTAGCAGTGGAATACTCTGAAAATCCTAATCTACTTTTGTTATTTTTCGCAGCTATGCAAAAAATGGCAATATAATTATCAGGCTTTGGATTCGATTCACCAACCAGCCAAACTTGATCATTCATAGTCATCTTTATAAATTATTTTTTATTTACAAAATCCACCTTTTAAAATTTTAAATGGCCATTGATTCATCATATCATCTCAAGCTTAGTAAAGGTTAAGCAATGAATTACCTAGGAGAGTAAACCCCCGCTTGTTGACTTTATGCTACAATAATATTAGCGGCTACTCTGATTTTATCGGAGTGGTGAAAAAAAATGTAATATTTTTTGTGAATAGTAGATTAGACAAAAGGAAATGTTTAAATAACTACAACTGAATGATTAAGTATAGACCGTGGTACCCACCTCGTCTTCGTTTCTAACGAGGATGCCTACTCCAATCTGTCTCGTCCTGAAACTGAGCTACGATAGGCTCTGTAGGGAATGTATTTCTACAATCTAATCAGTTTTGATTTATGGTGAAATTTAATCCACGAAAACCAGTATTCATCAGAAATGGCTATTGGTATTAAATCACTTTTGATCTCGCCTGAAAGATGTTTTCCTCTTATATTCCATCTTGTGTTGCTTTTGGCATCAAAAAGTTCTCCCTCATCAATTTCAATATCTAACTTCTGAGCATTCCATGTATTTTTGAAAGCATTGACTGTTTTTCCAGCACCAATAAGAATAAAACCATATTCTTCATTTTCTACTATCCGTTTTGCCAATACTTCCTTTTTTAAATACACCAATTGCTGATCAATGAGTCCGATCACATGCGTTCTTGCCGGAAAAGTTTTATCCCGATTCTTGGAAGAGAGCCCTGGAGTAGATTCAGAAGCCATTATTTTTTTCCACATGCCCGGTATCGGCAATTCAAAATCTTCAAAATCCTTTTCAGACACTTTCACCACTGATGGGTCATCAATCACCTTTTTAACTTCAGCCCAGGAAAGAATTTGAAAAGGGATCATCGTTAATTCATATGGATGCAATTTGCCAATTAATGACTTGAAAGTAGCTTGCTGGAAGAATGTTTTGGTCCTTTTGTCTGCAACTATCATATTGGCATTCTTAAATGAACCTACAAACAACGGCCCGATTTCGGTTACATCAAAAGGAATGATGCTTCTACACATGGCACAGTAAGTTAAGGCCACCGTCTTGTGTTTAAATTTATCATTTACGATATGATGGTGAATGACGTAGTCGAGCGGGTAGGATTTTGTAACTCCTTCGTATTCAATCACTGCCATTTCCATTTCATCATTTAAAGGCAATTTCTCTGGTTCATCGGATATTTCTGGAAAAAATACAGCTGGGAATGCCTTTTCCTGATGCATTTTGTAAGTTAAAATCAAGGCAAATCCAGAGATGATAAGTGCTGCAATCGCCCAGCTAGGGAATTCATTAGTATCATAATAGATGTAGAAGGACCACCCTAGCAATACTATAAATATTGTCCAATTGACGGGTTTACGGATAAAATAATGGTAGTACAACCATTTTAAAGGGAAACCTTCTATCAAGGCCATGTAGATGGCCGCAGTTCCAATCAATAAGGCAGAAAAAGCCAAAATGTAAAAAACTACACTTTCCATAATCTAAATCCTTTAACTCGATCGGTTTGGAGACAGAAAGCTACTTGCTTAATCATCAATACTTGAAAATACAAATTTTTCGCTTAAGCAAGAAAGCAATCTGCTGGATTAGCTAGCTATTTTGAGCTGCTGTCGGCAAAATGGAAGAGAAGGGATGTCTTATTAATCTACTCATATGGCTATTTTGCTCAGAAAAAGCCTGGACTGCACCATCTCATCTTCGTTACAAACGAGGACTAGCGGGGGGTTGGACGAGAACACAGAAAAATTCATGAATCTTAGTACTTGAGCGTCTGTGTCATCATAAAATTGACATAACAAACCTCCATTTATCAATGGAGGTTTGTTACCCAATGAGTAATTGAAAATATTATCTTCTTTTACCTTTTGACGGCCTAATATCATTTACAGGGCCAAAATGCTTAAATTCCAGTACCTTTTTCCTTCCTTTTATTAGTTTAATTTCAGCTGGGGCTAGCTTTAGATCAGAGGTCTTAACAATAGCTTCGTCAAAAAAGGTTTTGGCCTGTTGGAATTCTCCCTTGTCAAAATCATGGCGCTCTTTGTTAGATTTCACAGGTACCCCAGGGATAACATGATATAAATCTACCTCCACGGCATATGTTGGCTTTAATGAAATAATAAAATCTTGAACACTCTTCTTAATACTTTTGATCATACACTTTCTAATTTAAAAGCTTTGAAATAGCTTATAAAAATTGGCTTATGCAAGTTTGATAGCACTCGCTTTCATTAGGATTGACGTAATTTAAAAGGAGGGATTTTATAATAAATCACTCATTTTTGCTCAAAGACCATCATTCTAAAACAATGTTTGAATAGTTGCTATGTATGTTATACTAGAAAATTGCTGATTACATCATTCAGTCAATAGCATAATTCACGACCTTAAGAAAGTTAAACCCATCTCGTCCTCGTTTGTAACGAGGATGCCTAATCCAAGCATTTTCAATGCTTAAAAGCCATAAATTAGATGTTTTGGAAAGACGATAATCCTGCAACTGAATTACCCAGCAAGATGATTGATGCGAGAGTTGATTATATTCATCAAAATCTTGTAGAAGCCTTAATAGTAGATCATGCAGAAGAGTATGTGTATCGTTCAGCAAGAGATTACTCAGAAAGAAGTGGTTTGGTTTAGATTAGCATATTGAGTTAAAAACTCATGTTTTGTTAATCCTCGTTACAAAGGAGGACTAGCAGGGGAGTTTAAAACATACTTTTGTTTTCACTTTAGAAAAATTTACAGATAAGTAGCAAAAAATGATACTTATCAAGAATTAATACTATATTTTTTAATAAGAGAGATTACATTTCCCTATTCCCATGCTCCATCCAATACAAATCAAAACCCTTCGCCCAATAGTCTTTTTCTACTTTTAATAGTTTAAAGCCCATCTTTTCGTAGAATTTATCAGTATGTTGGGAGGTTCTTACTATAATCTTTTCAATATCAGCTTTTGTATTGATATGCTGAATTCTATGTTGGGTTAGTTTTCTCCCTATTCCTTTTCCGTGTTCAGTGGGTTTGATTATATCCCATGAAATGACAGCGGCTTTAGATTGCGGTTCGTAATTTATACCGCCCGCTCCTACTATCTGGCCTTCTCCCTCCACTACAAAGTAATCTTCGGTTTCATTCTCAAGGTAATGGACTAATCCTGCTCTTTCCGTTTCATCAAAGTATTGCGGTGTGTTCCCATCAAACAGTTGAAGAACGGCTGCTTGGTCTGAAGGTATGTAGGGTCTTATTTTCAATTATAATCATATGTTTAGGCATGCTAAATTTAAAATTTTCTCTCTCGAGAATCGATTTAATGTCCAGTTTTTTAATAAATATGGACATAAAACAAAACCCTGTCCAAAAACTGGACAGAATTCGGCACTATGTCCAGTTTTTGGTCAATATTGGACAAAGAAAACCTGTAGAACAGAGCATACATTGGAATTTATATCTCTCTACTTACGAGCAATCGCTTCTATTTAAATCGCAGATTAATTACTAGTACAAAGCACCTAGATAGCACGAAAAAAGAATCTTAGTTAAATAAGTCATATGAGTGATAAAAACACCATAATTTGGGCACTAAGTATATGTATTTCTATAGCTGAGCAAAAAAGAAACCCTGGTCGCATTAAAATTCTATTGCAAATATTTCAAAAAACAGTCACGACCTCCACAGAACGATCATTAAAATCAAATTCTTGAGCTAAACTGCCATCAGTATTGAAAACTTGAACCTCTGTTCGGCCAGCTAAGACAATTTGATTCATCTGCTTATCAAAAATTAACGATCCTAAGCCATCCGCATAGACCTCTAACTCTTCGGAAAAAGTTGATTCAACTAATGCTGTGCTTTCTTGCGTGCTGATATCAAATTGCGACAGATAGTAAGAATAGGGTGAGGGTTGCGGAACACTAATTGCATGATATACGGTAGCATTTCTTTTATCAAAAGCTACAGATGAGTTTTGAGGATCGGAAATAACAAAGCCGTTACTAAAAGTACCGATTTCTGTGATATTGTCGTTTGCTGCAGAAAGCTCGTATAGCTTATCAGAAGTTAGCATCAACAAATTATCATTATCTAGAACCTTGAAATCAGCAAAACCAAAGAAGTCATCTGATACCTGAGTGGCCGAAGTTTCCTCCCTAACATCAATAGAATATAGGCCAGATGGTGAAGAAAAAAACACTCTATTGTCAATAGAAGCCATGCTGTAGAACTCTGTTTCCAGATCAAGATTTACTATTTGGATTTGTTCAAGCGAATTGATATCAAGAACCAGTAAAGAAATAACAGCAGTAGAAAAATTTTGAAAAGCTACAATCAGGTGATCGCGTGTGGCTACAATTTGCTAAAGCTGGTCAACACTATCAGGAATTGAGGTATACTCTTTAAAGTCTATAGATTCCATTTGATTCAAATCAATGACCTCAAGATTCCAATAATCAAATACATATAGTAGATCTCCAACACGAGTAGTGGTACCCTCAAAATTAGACCTTAAAGTAACTGATTTCTCCTCTTCGTCTAAAGAAACCACTTCTTGGGTTGTACCTGTTGTAGAACGCAATAGCGCATAAGAATTTAGCTCCTTGGGCTTGACCTCTTTGTCTGTGCAACTTGCAGTTACGAACAATAGAAGGAAAATAATAGATACAAAGTTTTTCATGACCGCACTTGAAATTGTAAGCTGCAAGTTATTTTAGTGCAGCGAAGAGCAAAGGTACTTACTCCCTATAGAAAATGAAAAGAATAAACTTATAGATACGCATCAGTCAGTCCTTCTAGAAAACACCAATGCCTAATTACTCTCTGATTCACACCCTTCATCAAGCATCCTACATCCATCACCCTACATCCCACATCCTACTTCCATCTTTAATCTATTGCCGGTCTGACCTTCGGTACTGACCTAAGTGGTATCTTCACTTCCTACTTCTAACTCCCCGCCAATTGGCGGGCTGGGGGGCTTCTCCCAACTTTTTTTCCCTTTCCCTTGCATATTTAAAATCAATCTTTTACTATTACACTGTATTAGTTAAGTAGTACACTAAATCAGTAATAATGATTGCAATAAAAAATCTAACTTTTAATTACGCCAAAAAGCAGCAGCCGCTCTTTAATGAGCTGGACTGCGAGTTGCAGACAGGTAGCATAGTCGGCCTTTTGGGAAAAAATGGGGCAGGTAAAACTACCTTACTCAAGCTGATGATTGGTTTGTTATTCCCGCAGCAGGGAGAAATCTCTATTCTGGGACATCAGCCTTCAAAACGGCAACCGTCCCTTTTGCAGGATGTCTTTTTTGTTTCGGAGGAATTTCATCTCCCTCCTATTTCTATCAAGAACTTCATAAAAGCGAACGCAGCTTTTTATCCGCGCTTCGATCAAGATCTGTTGCATCGCTTGATAAAGGATTTTGAACTACCCGAGACCAAAAGCTTACAAAAGCTATCTTACGGTCAGAAGAAAAAATTCCTGATCTCTTTTGCATTAGCCACCAAATGCCGTTTGCTAGTGTTGGATGAGCCGACCAATGGATTGGATATTCCTTCAAAATCAATTTTTAGAAAAGTATTGGCGGGCTCATTGGATGAAGACCAATTGGTCATTATTTCTACCCACCAGGTGAAAGATGTAGAAAATCTGATCGAAAAGGTGCTGATGCTGGATAATGGCAAGTTCATCATGCAAAAAGACTTATATGATATTTCCTCTTCCTTGAACTTCTCTACGGTTTCTTCAGCGGAAGGAGAAGATGTGCTTTACAGTGAAATGGTACCGGGTGGATACCGCATAATTTCTCCACAAATCGAGGGAAGTTCTTCCCATGTTGATATTGAACTATTGTTTAACGCCATTGCGAATGGCAACGAAAAACTGAAAAAATATGTCCAATAATGTATTCAATCTCAAAAGGTTTTTAATGCTTGCCAAGCAGCATTATATCCAGAACAATAAGTTGTTGTTCTATGCCATCATCGCCTATGTGGGTGTAATATTTATTCTACTGACCGTAGTGCAAATGGGCAATGACCGCGAACCGCATGGCCTGGAGAGCTTTCAAGGCTTCTTGATCGGTTTTATAGCTGTATTTGGTATTTTGTATACAGGTTACTCTTTCCCTGCTTTCAGAAGTAAGGAAAGTACGATCAACTATCTGATGTTGCCGAGCTCCGTACTGGAAAAGTTTTTATTCGAATTGCTCACCCGCTTGAGCATCGTTCTAATTCTTCTTCCGCTTCTATTTTGGATTACTTTTCACCTACAGGGCTACTTTTTCAATCTGTTTACTCCTTTACCATTCGAGAGCATCAGTTTTGGACCAGTTCTAGATTTCGAATTGCCCGATACGGTTAAGGAATACTATATCTGGTTTGTGATCCTGGTTGGCTCTCTAGTGACTTTAGGCTTTGTATTGCCTTTTACAGGCGGGGCAATGTTCAGCAAGCAGCCGCTAGTAAAAACTTTATTCGCAGTAGCCTTAATCGTGATTTTTTATGCTGGCTGTTTATTCATAATCATAGAACCTATGGGCTTGAAGAATTACCAGCCCAATGACAGCATGTTTCTGATACCCCATAGTGAAGGAGGTGCAATTAAATTTTTCGGCTCTTTAGCATTATTCAGCAATTTGGTGATGCTATTTATTGCCTACAGAAAGTTAAAAGAAAGGGAGGTATAAGATGGAATTTCAAAATGGCAAAAGCATATTTCTACAGATAGCGGACAGCATTACCGACAAGGTAATCAGCGGAGAATTTCCCGCAGGAGAAAAAATCCCTTCAGTACGTGAATTAGCTGCTGATATGGGAGTAAACCCAAATACTATCATGAGAACTTACAGTGAACTTCAAGCTATGGATATTATTGAAAACCAAAGAGGTATTGGCTATTTCGTCAATCAAAATGCACCAAAAATTATTCTAGAAGGCAAAAGGGAAGAATTCTTTAATAAAGTATTGCCTGAATTCCTTAAGCAAGCTCATCTCTTGGGAATTAGCGCCACAGAATTGAAAAAACATATTGAAAACATTAATTCATAGTTATGAAACTAAGCAATAAAATATTGATCGGATTCTTTGGACTCGCTTTTCTCTATATGATTGTGGCATTCACTGAAATGCGATTTAAAGGAGATTTACACCGCTTAACAGAAAGCAACAGTAATTCAGAATCAGTTGAGTTTTCAGCGATTAATTACCTGGTGCTACCTGATTTACAACCGAGAATATCGGTTCACGGATCAGACAACCCAAGGATCGAAATACAAAGTATTTCCGGTGATTTACTGAAGAATTTAAAGTATGAGATGGCGGGTGATACACTTAGCATAAATTCAATGGAAGTAAATGATAATCAGCAAGTCAATCTGTCGATTTATGTCTCAAAACAGAGTTTCTCTGGTTTAAAGACAGTAAATGCTGGGCTAACAATTTCTGATTTACAGCAAGAAACATTGACTATAGATCAAAATGACGGTTGGATTCGGCTTTTTGGGAGCAATAAGATAGGTAAGATCAATCTAAAAGCACAGAATTCCGCCTATTTCAATCTTGTCGATGGAAAGCTAGACACCTTAACTACGGAGCTGGAAAATTCTGAAGTATCCATCTCTCAGCCGGTGAAGCTTGTCAGAGGATCAATGAAGGATGACTCTTACTTATACTTAATTGGCACGGAAGAAATTCAATTTAAAAAGGATGAAAGTAGCAGGCTTATCTTGAATTAAAGCAACAAATAGTAGCAAGCTGCAACAAAATTGATCTTGTGCCTTCTACTTTATATCTGAACAAAAACAATAGCAAAAAACCAAAGCTATCAACTTTAGAGCCCTATGAATATAGAAATAACAGGACTTACTAAAACCTATCCGAACGGACATACTGCGATTAAAGATGTGAATCTGGAAATCGGTAGTGGGATGTTCGGACTGCTGGGCCCTAATGGTGCTGGGAAATCCAGCTTTATGCGAGTGTTGGTTACAGCCCAACAAGCCTCCTCAGGCAAAATTCTGATGGACGGCTTGGATATTAATGAGAATCGTCAAAAAATTAGAACGCTCATTGGCTACCTGCCTCAGGATTTTACTTTTTTCTCAAAATTAAAGACCTGGGAATTTCTGGATTATGCTGCACAATTATCTACCTCACTCAAAAAAAAGGACCGATTGATTAAAGTGGATCAACTGCTAGATCAGGTGGGCCTATTGGATGTGCGCGAAAGATTGGCTAACAAACTTTCAGGAGGGATGAAACGCAGGCTAGGAATAGCCCAGGCACTAATTGGTGAACCCAAATTATTAGTCATTGATGAACCTACAACGGGACTAGATCCGGAAGAACGAATCCGATTTCGAAATATCCTGTCAGATTTAAGTCAAAAGGATGTCACCATTATTCTTTCCACACATATTGTGGGCGATATCAGTAGTACTTGTCACAATATGGCCATGCTCAATAAGGGTGAAGTCGCTTTCAAAGGATCTCCTGAAGGCATGATCGAACAAGTAAGAGGTCATGTATGGCAAGTCAGTCTGAATGATGAAGAATTCAACAAAATTAAAGCTGAATATTCTGTGGTTTCTACCATTCCAATTGATGGGAAATGGGAGGTGCAAGTAATTGCAATCGATCAACCGCACCCCCGAGCCACTCATGCCAATCCGAATCTGGAGCATGCATATGTATATTTTATGGAAAATGAATTAGGCGTTTCACTGGTATGATTTCAATCAAAAACATACTCACCATCTCCCGTTTTGAAGCAAAAGTGCTGTGGAGAAACTGGTTTTTTAGAATTTTAGCTATAGCTGGTATAGGCTTCTTAACTATTTTCAATATCGCAGTTTTTTCTGAAGCCGATGTACCCAGATGGGCTAATCTTGCCAATAGTTGGATGATGCCTTATGCCAGTTTAGCTTTAATAGCAATCCCACAAGCAGCAGCCGTGATATTTTTAGCTTCTGGCCTAATTAAGAAGGATAAAAAAATTGATACAAACGAGGTCTTTTTTGTTCGCCCGATCAGTAATCTTGATTATGTTTTCGGGAAGGCATTGGCACTTTTTAAGCTCTTCTTTCTACTGAATTTGGTATTTGTATTACTATCACTAGTGTTTAACATTACCAGTCCTTACACCACCTTCGAGCCGTTGGCCTACGTCATTTACCCTTTATTGACCAGTATGCCGACTATCGTTTTTACCACCGGCTTATCCTTTTTATTGGTGACGCTCCTTAAAAACCAGCCGATTACCATTGTGCTGCTATTAGGAATTGCTGGTGTACAGTTAATTTACTATTTTGATCAATTTTCTAATATTTTGGATTTTACCGCCTTTAGGCTTTCCATGTTTACTTCGGACATCTCAGGATTTGAGGATATGGAATTTGCCATTATGCAAAGGTCTTTTTACTTCATTGCAGGGATTGCCTTATTATTTATTACCGCCTTCTTTTTAGATCGATTGTCCAGCCATAAGACTACTAAGCTACTAACTGGCACTATTGGAATCCTGATCTTGGGCATTTCCGCTTTTGTGATGCTGCAACTATGGAATATCCGTCAGGATCCAATCGACTTGAGAGAAGAAATGATCAGCTTGAACGGTGAATGGGCAGAAGTTCCCAATATCACAATTGTGTCCAATTCCATTGAGATCGAATTGAAGAATCAGCAACTCTATGGCAAATCAGCCATGAAAGTTCAAAACAATAGCGGTCAGCTGCTTGATTCAATCTATTTCACGCTTAATCCCGGACTTGCAATCGATCAGGTATCTGTTAATGGCAAAATCGTGGAAGCCCGCAAAAATCTGCAAATAGTATCTATAAATCAAGCTGGCAAGATTGCTCGTGGGGAAGAAATTGAAGTGGAAATTGAATACCATGGAGATATTAAACAATCTGCCGCGCACTTAGAAGTTGATCAGGAACGTTACGAGGCTGCTTACGAGTACTTTGCTTTTTCTCTGCAAAAAAAATACGCCTTTCTAGATGATGATTACGCATTGCTCACCAAAGATGTGCTCTGGTACCCTGACACGCAAATTGGATATAATCAGGAATCCTCTACAAGTGAACGACTGTCATTTATCAACTTTCAATTGAAAGTGAAAACGCAGGATGGCCAAATGGCTATTTCGCAGGGCGAATCAACTATAACTGATAATATTTTTGAATTCCAATCAGACTATGCGCTGCCCCAAATATCACTAGTGATCGGTGATTACGTAAAGAAAGATATTACAGTAGATTCGGTAAATTATGTACTCTATCACTATCGTAACAATGATTTTTTAACAAAACAATTGGACCAACTCTCTGATACTGTCCAATTCCTAATCGCTGATCTTGCCAATGAATATCAAGATGCCCAGAAAATTCAGTATCCTTTTAAACGACTCCAATTTGTAGAGACACCGCTACAGTTTACAGCTTATAATAAAATCTACGAAAGTCATCAGGCGTACCTACAGCCCGAAACTGTCTATTGGCCTGAAAAAGGAGGTGATATCCGTCAATTTGATCTGCGAATGCAATTGCGTGATATGAATAATCAAGCAAAGCGAAACAATCAAACCTTATCGGACAAACAAAAACAAGCGAATGTTTTTAATGACCTCATTAAGCGAGTGTTTACCAAACAAATTGGTGCAAAATATACTTTTGACGGCAATAATATAGATGATGCCGACTATTCCATTTTCCCTAACTACTATACCTACAATGCTGGTTTCGGCAGTGAAGAATGGCCACTGCTCAACAGCAGCATTGCTACCTATTTAAAAAATGAAAAGAAAGCCCAAAGAGATTTCTCGAGAGATAGATATGGAATTTCATTTACCGAGGAATGTAACAAGCTCATGAGAGAGTCTTCTCTTGAAGAGATTTTATCCCAGGCAGAATTCAACAAAATTCAGAAGTCTATCTCCTTAAAAAGCCAATATCTATTTTCATACTTGGGTGAGTTGGTAGGAGAAAGCAATTTTAAAAGCTTTCTTTTCGACTGGGTCAATGCACACAGTCATCAGCTAACAAGCTATCAAGAGTTGCGAAAAGCATTGATAGCTGAATTTCAGCTCGACCTGGATCCCATTATTGAAAAAGTATATTCAGAAACAGCGCAAGCTGCCTTTGTAATACAAGATCTTCAGAAATATGAAGTATTGGATGGAGATAGAAAGCGATTTCAAATTTTAGTTGAAATAAAAAATATTGGGGATAATGATGGGGTCGTTGAAGTGAATTTCGTCACTGGAAATGATGAAGATGATGATGATTTCTGGAGAAATAAGGTAAATGAAGAAACGGAAACTGAAAAAGCCGGGCAACTGTCTGTCATCAGAAAAGGAGAAACGAAGTTACTCGGCTTTGTTCTAGATGAAAAACCTGACAATATCACCATCAACACCATTATATCCAGAAACATCCCTTCAAAAATTAATATGTCCATAGGTCCCTTGAGTAAACGAGAAGGAGCCACCTTATTCGAAGGAGAACGCATTATCAATCAAGAAACAACTACTCATCTGAATGAGCTGATTGTAGATAATGAAGATGCTGGATTTAGCAGTTTTAGTCCAATAAAACCAACTTACCTAAAAGCTTATCTCGATAGTCGAAAAACAACTGAACAGGAATATTATGGGAGCTGGGATCGCCCCTATTCAAAATGGCTGGCCACTACAGGTTCAGATTTTTACGGTGAAGTGATTCGATCTGCTCATTTTGCCCGCTCTGGTAGTGGTGAGAAGGTCGTAACATGGACGCCTGAATTTAAAGAAGAGGGCTTTTATGATATTTATACCTATATGAAGGGAAAGAATCAGAATGAATACAGTGGCAGTGATGGCAATAGTAAACAGTATTTCTATCACTATATCATCAAGCACGCAGATGGTGAGGATAACATCAATTACAATATTTCTAATGCAGAACCAGGTTGGAATTTCCTGGGATCATATTATTTCAATGAAGAAGGAGGAAGCGTTTCGCTAACAGATGAATGCGACCTTCGGACAGTTTATGCAGATGCGATAAAATGGGTTAAGCAATAACAATTATGAACAGAACTAAAGAAATTCAAAGGAAAACATCCGCTGCCGTCAGCAAACTGGCGGTGATGCTGATGATCATGGGCTGCTGTATAGTCTCCCAACAAGTGTTGGCACAAAATACGCTTACGCTGCAGGAAGCAATCGAAATTGCACAACAAAAGAGTCCTACAATAAAAAAATCGAAACTTAACCTATACGGAAATCAAAGAAGTCTGGACGCACAGCGTGCTGCTTTAAAATCCAGATTTTCCTTAGATGTGACGCCTTTTGATTATAATCGAAACCGAAACTTTAACGACTTATTTTCACAGTGGAATACGAATGAAGACTATAACTCTTTCGCTAATTTTTCAGTGTCACAGCCAATCGTAGCTACAGACGGCACAGTTTCTCTAATCAACCAGTTTGGCTACCGTGATAATTACTCTGAATTTCAAGATGTCAGAACAAAAACCTTTAGCAATAATCTGTACCTGCAGGTAGAACAACCCATTTTCACCTACAATAGAACAAAACTTCAGTTAAAAGAATTGGAGCTTAACTTGGAAAATGCCCAAATCAGCAATGGAATACAGCTCTTGAGCCTAGAACAAAATGTGACACAGTCCTTCTACAATTTCTATCAGCGTCAAAATAATTTAGAAATCGCCACTGATGAATACGAAAATCAGAAAGTTAGCTATGATATAACTTTAAATAAAGTAGAAGCCGATCTTTTGGCTAAGGAAGAATTGTATCAGGCTGAACTAAACTTAGCTTCCTCCAAATCAACAATGGAGAACAATGAAGTATTGCTCAACAATGCTTCGGATGATTTTAAACTCCTCTTGGGTATTGATTTAGATGAGGATATTGAAGTCTTGGTGGATATCGATTTCATCACCCGAAAAGTTGATCTCGCTAAAGCCATAACCCACGGACTTGAACACCGCATGGAATTAAGACAGCGCGGGATGGATATAGAGCGATCGAAATTTGAATTAATCCGCACCAGGGCATTAAATGAATTTAAAGGATCCGTTGCTCTCTCATTGGGTGTTTTTGGTGATAACGAACAAGCACCTGAAGTATATCAGCAACCCAATTTAAATCCTCGGGTCGCCATAACCTTCAATATCCCGATTTGGGATTGGGGCGAAAATAAAGCTAGAATGGATGCTGCCAATGCTAATCTTGAAATCAATAAAGTGGATTTACAAGTGGAAGAGAACAACATCATTATCAGCATCAGAAAGATCTACAGAAACCTTCAAAATCTGGAAAATCAGATTTCCATCGCTGAACAAAATGTGGAAAATGCCAAGCTTACTTATGATATCAATCTTGAAAGATACAAAAATGGAGATCTGACCAGTATAGATCTCAACAGATTTCAAAGCCAGCTTTCGGAGAAGAAAAGTGCGCTAGCTGATGCCTTGATTAATTACAAAATGGAATTACTAAATCTTAAGGTTCAGTCACTGTACGATTTCGAGAAGAATGAACCAGTGATGATAAGGAATTATTAGTTATAGGTTATAGGTGATAGGTTTTAAGCTATTCTACATATAGAATAGACACTCTACCTACTACCTAACACCTAATACTTACTACTTAAAACTTACAACACTACTTAAATCTAACAATATGAAAAAGCTATTAACTTGGAGTACTCCCCTTCTATTGATGACTATTTTATGGTCATGCGGTAATGAAGAGTCCAATATTCAAACAGAAATAAAGATTCCCGTTTCGGTGGTCAGTATCAAGCCAGCAAGCATCTCAAGATTTATTGAGACCACAGGAACGGTATATTCTTCCAAAGAAGGCACTATGAAATCGGAAATGAGCGGACTTTACCGTATTCAACGAAATCCAGCTACCGGAAAGCCTTTTGCACTAGGCGATGCTGTAAAAGCCAATCAGATTGTAATAAGGCTTGAAAATGAGGAGTTTGTCAATGGTCTGCAAGTAGAAGGTAAAAGACTTAATTTAGAGTTGGCCGAAAACAATCTTGAAAAACAAAAATCACTTTATGATAAAGGAGGCGTTACCCAAACGGAATTGAAAAATGCCTCTATACAGTACGTGAATGCCAAATATTCCTTTGAAAATGCGGAGATTCAGTTGGCAAAAATGGCTGTAAGAGCACCATTTGACGGGGTAATAGTGGAACTTCCATACCATACCGATGGTGTGAAAATTGATCAGGGAACTGCGCTTTTTAGAGTCATGGAATATGATAAACTCTTAATGGACGTAAAACTACCTGAAAAGCATTTGCCTGAAGTCACTTTAGATCAACTGGTGCAAATTACCAATTACAATATTGGCAATGACACCATTGAAGGAAGGATCAGCCAAATTTCTCCTATCGTCAATCCGGATACGCGAACATTCCAAAGTGTTCTACAAATCAACAATGAAAAACGCTCACTACGGCCGGGTATGTTTATTAAAGCGGCTATTCTTTCTGAGAAACGCGACAGCACCATCGTGATTCCTAAAGAAACGGTAATCTCACGACAAGATGCTAAAGTGGTTTTTATAGTAGAAAATGGTATAGCCACAGAAAAGCAAATCACCACCGGACTCGAAACCATGGATGAGATAGAAGTATTGAGTGGACTGAAAATCAACGACCGATTAGTAGTCACTGGATTTGAGACGCTAAGAAATAAATCTAAGGTAAGTGTATTACAATAAATGCTGATCGTCAGATCACATCTAATGTTTCCATTATTTAACCCCAACTAAATTGAAAAAGATAGTTTCACTGGCCGTATCATACCCTATTTCCATCCTCATGATGGTTTTAGCGGTAATTTTATTAGGTACCATCTCTTTTGGAAAACTACCAATTGAACTGTTTCCTGATTTAAAGAACCCTACGCTATTCGTAGAATTAAAAGCGGGCATTAAACCGCCTTCTGAAATTGAAAAGCAATTTATAGAGTCGATTGAGTCTGTTGCGATCCGACAAAATGGAGCTGTAGAAGTCAGTTCCATTAGTCAAACAGGCTACGGACGCGTTACCGTTCAATATGATTGGGGTAAAGATATGGACGAAGCATTTTTGGATCTTCAGAAATCGCTCTCCAATTTCTCTTTAGATGAGGAGATTGAAGAATTCGTGATCTCCCAATTTGATCCTAATGCCACTCCTATCATGGTATTGGGAATCTATAACCCCAATTCTGCTGATACTGAAGCACTAAGAAAAGTAGCTGAGAATAATTTCAGAAATGAGATCATCCGACTGCCCGGAATTGCTGAAGTTAGACTTTCGGGTGAGCAGGAAAAAGAAGTGGTTTTAGAGACAGACCCAAACTTATTGGCTTCTTATGGACTTACAGTCAATGATATAGTAGCAAAAATAGAGAACTATAACCGGAACGTTTCTGGTGGATTTATTGAAGAGTTGGGTCGTAAATATGTCATTAAGGGACTAGGTATAATTGAAAATCCGGAAGACTTACAAGAGCTGGTAGTGGGTTATACCAGTAGAGAAAACAGCGGTACTAATCCCGCTTCCGCTCAAGTAAGTCCTGAAGCAGCCCAACAAGCTTCTGTACCACAGGCCTCAACAGCTGGCCAAGTTCCTGTGCTCTTGCGAGAAGTAGCTACACTGAAAATATTAGATAAAGAAGCCAACAGCATCGTGCGAGTAAATCAGCAACGAAGCTTGGGGATGTCCATCTTTAAAGAAACGAAATACAATACTGTAAATGCGGTAAATGAATTGACTGCAGCCTTGGATGGTTTAAAAAAATCTGTTCCCGGCTATGAATTTGTCGTGATTCAAAATCAAGGAAGATTTATTCAGGGCGCTATTGATGAAGTGAAAGATTCAGGACTTTATGGTGCACTTTTCGCAGTCATTATCTTATTCGTTTTCCTACGAAGAATAGGCTCTACATTGATCATTAGCATCGCTATTCCGGTTTCGATTATAGCCACCTTCAATTTGATGTATTTCAATGGTCTTACCTTAAATGTAATGACTCTTGGAGGTTTGGCTCTAGGAGCAGGTATGTTAGTAGATAATGCCATTGTAGTGGTAGAAGCCATTTTTCGAAGACGTGAAGAAGGCATGAGCGTAATAGATGCTGCTATCAAAGGAACGAGTGATGTGAGTGGTGCAATTACAGCCTCTACGCTTACTACCATAGTGGTTTTTTTGCCGATTGTCTATTTACAAGGACCATCCGGAGAATTATTTAAAGATCAGGCATGGACGGTGGCTTTTTCACTCATTTCCTCTCTGGCCGTAGCCATTTTGGTTATCCCAATGCTCTTTTCTCAAATTTTCCGCAAGGATAAGACCAAGCAAATGGAGAAGCCGCTTAAGTATAAGGCTTATCGTAGTTTCTTAGATAAAGTATTGCGCTACCGAATTGCATTTATTGTGATTTCATTTCTACTGGTTTTAGGTTCTTACCAACTGATCGAGATTATTGGCAGCGAATATATGCCGCAAGCAGGCACCAAAGCCATATCCGTTGACCTCAAGCTAAGCAATGGCACTCCGCTATCGAGAACATCTTCCACAGTGGATCAAATCGAAGGTCAGTTGCTGGTCCTTTTTGAAGGACAGCTTAAGCACGTGTATTCGCATATTGGCCCTGAGAAAAGCCAGTCTGGCATCGATAACGAAAATGTATATGATGAAAATAAGGCCAACATTAAACTCATATTCAAAGAGGATTTAGAGTTGGATATTACCACAGTAACCTCCACCCTATCGACTTATTTTGAGGGAATTCCCGGCATTACCGCCAGCTTCTCGAATGACGAAAGTGCGTTGAATGCAGTCTTGGGCGAAGAGCAAATGCCTTTGGTAGTGGAAGTGAGTGGAGCGGAATTTAAAACCCTAAGTGTTCTATCAGATTCTGTGATGCTCATCATGAACCGCAATGATAATATTTACGAGGCGGTTTCTAATCTGGAAGAAGGAGTACCACAAATCAAGGTGGATGTAGATAAATATCGAGCGGGATTACTACAGCTGTCGATTGATGATGTTATTAACCAAATCAAAGATCAGCTGGAAGGTAAAAAAGCGGGTACTTTGGAGCGTGGTGGCGAACTACAGGACATCATGGTCAAAGTACCGAAAATCTCGCTTTCAGGACTGGAAAATATGAGAATTAAAAGTAGCGAACGAGAATTCCCTCTCAGTGAGATTGCCGATGTAAGTGTGCAATATGCTGCTAATTCTATTTACAGAAAAAACCAAAGTAGAATGGTAACACTGGGCGCCAGAGTAAATCAGAATAAGCCTTACGATCAGATTGTGAAGTCTATTGATGCTTCCTTTTCAGAAATGACTGTGCCTCCTCAATACAAAATTAATGTAGCCGGTCAGGAAGAAAAACGTAAGGAGTCCATGGCAAACCTCACCTTCTCTCTTATACTTTCTGTGCTACTGGTTTATATGGTTCTGGCTTCTCAGTTTGAATCACTTTTACATCCCTTCACGATTTTGCTCACCATTCCATTGGCTTGTGTGGGAGCGCTCGTTTCTTTCTGGATCTTGGGAATGTCCTTAAATATGATGGCCTTTATTGGGATTATCATGCTCGCAGGAATAGCCGTGAACAATTCCATTATACTGGTGGACAGTATTAATCGAAATAAACGGAGTGGAATGGCTTTGAGGGAATCAATCTTAGATGCAGCGCAGCGCAGATTCAGACCGATCATCATGACAAGTCTAACCACAATTTTAGCTCTTCTTCCATTAACATTTGGTTTCGGAGAGAGTGCAGCGCTTCGTGCCCCAATGGCTATAGCGGTAATTGGTGGTTTAGTATCCTCCACATTGCTAACCCTAATTGTGATCCCGTGCTTCTATCAAAGCATCGAAAATCTAATCAGCAAGATTAGAGGAAGTAAAGGCGTACAAAACGAAGCGGCTCATGAGTAAGAACGGACTTTTACATACGATTATTAAGAGGAAAGTACTAGTTTCCATGCTATTCATTGGCTTTTCGGTGATGGGCTATATTTCCTATAACAAATTGCCAGTTGAGCTTTTCCCAAATGTTGAACTACCGGTATTGATAGTGCAGGTTGGCACAACTTCTGAAGTAGATCCAAAATACATGGAACGGGAAGCCATTGTGCCGCTTGAAAGTGCTATCAGTACGTTGGAAGGAATTGAAGAGATCACCTCTAATGCCGATAGCCAGCAAGGCATGATCTTTATTTCCTTCCGAAAAGGAGTCAACATCAAATACGCCTATCTAAAGTTGGAACAAAAAGTAGGCGCCATCAAATCTGATCTGGGGTCTGAATTTCTGGTCAATATTATTAAAATTGATACGGATCAGTTCACCAATGCTTTTATGGATTTGCAAGTACTGGGCAGCAGTGGCGTAGATCGGGTCAGAAATGTTACGGATCAATACATTACCGACCGACTGAACGATATTGAGGGCATTGGGGGCGTGGAAGTATTTGGTGGTCGTCAGAAAACGGTCGAGATCATCATGAATGATGCGGTCTGTGAAGCAAATGGGATTACACCCAATACCATCAGTAGTGTACTCTCGCAGAACTCTAATAAAAGTGCTTTTGCCGGACAGATTGAAAGAAATGGTGAACAAATTTTTGTCAATGTTACAGCCGAATTAAAGGACATTAAGAACATCCAAAACCTTGTCGTTTCAGAAAAAGGCCCTTTGCTATTGAGCGATGTAGCCGATGTCTTCTTTGGAGTAAAAAAGCAGACCTCTCTAAGTCGGATTAACGGAAAAGATGCCGTTTCCATTCGCTTATCAAAAGCTCCGCAAGCAAATCTAATTGCACTTTCAGAAACAAGTTTAGAAGCAATTGATGCCATAAATGAAGACCTGGAAGCATTGGGCGTGGAGATTGTGGTACAAAGCAATCAGGCTGAGTTGATGAACTCCAATATAGATCAGATTAAAAACCTGGCAGTGACTGGGGGTCTATTGGCCATTTTTGTTCTATGGGTATTTCTACGAAGGTTAAAATTCATTTTGAGCATTGCGCTCGCCATTCCTATTTCGGTCTATACTGCTTTCAATTTTTTCTATGCAGCAGGTATTTCTATCAATAGCCTTACGCTTATTGGTATGGCACTGGCCATAGGGATGCTGTTGGATAATAGTGTCGTGGTATTGGAAAACATCTACCGACATGTAGTCAATAAAAAGAAAAAAGAAGATGCTGTTGTAGACGGTACCAAGGAAGTAATGCGATCAGTCATTGCTGCTACCTTAACTACGGTCACGGTATTCCTGCCCTTTATTTTCTCCTCCAATTTCCTGATCACCATGATCGGAACGCATATTGGAATTTCCATCATTTCAACCTTATTGGTTTCTTTGGTCGTGGCGCTAGTTTTAATTCCGATGCTTGCACATTCTGCCATTAACAAAGAAGATCAGGAAAAGGCACCGCTAATTAAAAATGCTTCCATTCGCCAAAGGATGATCCAGATGTATGTGGTGATTTTGAAGTCCTGTTTTAGGAGGCCACTTTTTACGGTTATCGGTGGACTGGTACTGTTTTTCGTCACCATTGGGCTTAGCTTTTTAGTGAGTATGACGGGACCGACTGAAGTAGAAGATACGCAAATGAATATGTTTGTGACCATGCCACAGGGCGCCACATTAGAGACTACAGATCTGAAGACGAGGAGTATTGAGGAGAAAGTGATGGAAATCCCAGTAGTGGACAAAGTGATCAGTCAGATTTCCGAAGGTGATGCGGTACTTACTGTGATGCTAATAGAAGGATTTAAAGATTTAGACAGCATTTCTATACCAGACGTTCAAAACAAATTAAAGAGTATCAGCTCTAGTTTTGAAGATATGGACATTTCATTGGATGAGCCACCGCCTAGCAGAAGTGGCCAAAGTGGGGTTGGAAGTTCAGCTTCTAGTGATTTTGAAAGAATGTTAGGAATTGGAACTCCTACAGAACGCATTATTATCAAAGGCCAGGACTTTGAATTGATGAAAATCATTGCGAATGATATCAATAACTATGTAAGTGGATTGCAATCCATTAAAAGAAGTACGGTGAATATTAGCCCAGAGCGTCCAGAAGCTCATATTCTCTTTGATCAAAAGCGCATGAGTGCTAATATGATCACGCAGCAAAATGTAGCAATTGGCCTTAATGATTTCCAGCCTTCTTTTTCTTCTGGTTCCAACTTTGTGAGTGGTGGTGAAGAATTTGAAATCACCATCCAAACACAAAATCAAGTGAATCAGGCCGCTAAGGAGATGAAAGACCTACGAGAGATGCCTATTACAAGTACAACGGGTGTATCGCATTCTCTTGCTGATATTGGTTCTGTGATTTATTCTTCTGGAGAAAGCACCATCACCAGATTGAATCAGGAAAAACGAATTGAGATTACCTACAGTTTTATTGATGAAGTTACCAAATCAGAATCTCTCTTGGAATCTTCCCGAGTGGAAATTGACCAGGTTGTGAGTAGCGTCAATATTCCAAAAGGAATGGTGGTAGATGTAATTCACGATGAAGGCATGTATGATGAACTCTACTTCTTTATTTTTGCTGCTATTATGATCATTTTCATGATTTTAGCGGCAGTTTTCGAATCCATCTACTTGCCAATTGTGATCATGTTCTCGATTCCTCTGGCTGGCATAGGCGCTTTCTTAGGACTGACTTTCACCGGAAATTCACTGTTGAATGCGAATACCTTGATAGGATTGATGATCCTGTTAGGTGTTGTGGTCAATAATGGAATTATCCTGATTGACTATTCTCGGATTTTGAGAAGAAGAGGTTATAACAAATACCGATCCTTGATGATGAGTGGGATTTCACGCATCAGGCCTATCCTGATTACTTCCATTACCACTTTTGTGGCCATGTTGCCTTTGGCACTGGGAGATGCAGAATATGTGACCAGCATAGGCCAACCTTTTGCTGTAACAGTTATGGGCGGACTCGCTTTTGCTACAATCCTAACCCTGATCTACATTCCGACTATGAGTGCCGGGTTGGAAAGCGTATTACAGTGGTTCCGAAATCTAAAAATGAGCACTAAGCTCATACAGATTGCCCTCATGATCTTTTTTGCTAGCTTAATTTATCTGCAAATTGAAGGAATGCTTTGGCAGGTAATCTGGTTTCTTTCCGCTATTATTCTGATTCCGGGTGGTACCTATTTCATCATGACCTCGCTACGTCAAGCCAATGCTAAAATGGTAGCGCCAGATGAGGCTATGCATATTGAGATTCAAAACCTGACCAAAGTTTATGGTCGAGACAAACGATGGATTAGAGAATGGAAAGGCAATAAGCGTCTGTTTGATGAGCGTAATGAAGAACCGGTTTCCCGAAAATCAATCCTGCAAAATTCAATATGGCAAGGGGCATTGATTGCATTTCTGGTGTATTTCATCTATTTCTTTTTGGATAAGGCCTTCTGGCAACTGCTTTTTATGATTTCTCTGCATGCTTTATTGCTATCCATCTTCAAGGAAGTAGCACAACTAGCAGGAAAAGGACGGAAACTTATTAGATTTATCTATTCCATATTGTACTGGGGCTTTCCGATCATCAGTGCGGTATATCTCTATAGCGATATACAAGTGAAAGGCGTAGGGGTATTCCTGATCATACTATGGTTCACTGGTCTATTTCTGGTACGCGTAGCTAGAAAGCTTTCAGAAAAACCAGTGGTAGTTGAGCAAATTAAAGGACGTTTTGCTAAAATCAAAAGGTTGTATTATAAGCTATTGTTGGCTATTCCTTATGTAAAACCTAAGAAATCACAATTTAAAGCACTTAAAGGGGTGAGCCTCAATATTGAGCAAGGTATGTTCGGACTTTTAGGACCAAATGGCGCAGGTAAAACAACACTGATGAGGATTCTCTGCGGTATTATGGATCAAAGTTATGGTAAGATCTGGATCAATGGACATGACACTACTCTAAAGCGAGAGGAACTTCAAGGGCTTATTGGATATCTGCCTCAAGCCTTTGGAACTTATGAAAATATGACGCCATATGAGTTTTTAGATTATCAGGCCATTCTGAGAAAAATCAGCCAAAAAGATGTGCGGGAAGAGCGAGTTCAATACGTACTCAAAGCAGTGCATATGGATGAGCACCAGCATAAGAAGATTGGCTCTTTCTCTGGTGGGATGAAACAGCGAATTGGAATCGCACAAATACTGCTTCACTTGCCGAAGATTTTGGTTGTAGATGAGCCTACTGCCGGACTTGATCCATTGGAAAGAATCCGTTTCAGGAATCTATTAGTAGAATTGAGTCGCGAGCGGATTGTAGTTTTCTCTACTCATATCATTGAAGATATTGCAAGTAGTTGTAACAACTTAGCAGTGTTGATTTCTGGAAATATAGAGTATATGGGCAGTCCGACTACTATGGCGGAGCTGGCTGATGATAAAGTATGGGAGTTTCACCTTTCACCAGAGCAATTTGAAGCGAAGAAGGAAAATTATTTGATTGTTCATCACATGCGAGAAGGTGACCAGATTCGGGTAAAATGCCTTGCGGGTGAGCAACCAAGGGAAGATGCGGTGCATGTGCGGGCTAACTTGGAGGATGCGTATTTGTGGTTGATGAAGAGTAAAAATAATAAGGAAAAGAAGTTGGGAGAGGATCCCCCCCTAACCCGCCTCAAGGGGAAGCCGCACTGAACATTCTTTTACTTTTTACTTTGATAGTTGGTGGTAGTGGAGAAAATAGTGACAAAATTTAGTATTTACTACCAACAAAAATCCGTGAGTCTATCCCCTTGAGGGGATTATAGGGGGTGTTTTTTGATGAATTACAGCAAAAAAATGGCATAAGCATCTTTATTTTCAAACAGAACACAATTAACAAGACCATTAAAAATTTAGATCTTGTACAACAAACAAAAGACCTAATGTTATGAGCAAAAATAAAATCCTACCATACAAACCCTATCTGAAAAAACTAGCTCGAGAGCTAAGAAAAAACAGTACAATAGCAGAAATAATGCTTTGGGAACAGATAAAAGGTAGGGAATTAGGTTTTCAGTTTCACAGGCAGGTGCCAATTGATCGCTATATCGTAGATTTCTATTGTCATGAATTAATGCTCGCGATTGAAGTAGATGGTTCATCACATGATAATGAAGAAGGGGTAATTCTTGATGAACACAGACAATCAAAGCTTGAAAAGTATGGGGTGAAATTCTTAAGGTTTGATGATACTGATGTTAAGCAAAGCACAGAAAATGTGGTTGAGACCATTAAAGAATTTATTAAGCAATTGGAACACCCCCCTTCACCCCCCTCAAGGGGGGAGCAGCCCTGATCAACTTTAAATAGTAAATAGATAATGTGTAGATTTTAAAACCTAATTGTAAAAAAATAAAAGATAAGAATAAAGCATAATGCATTCTGATGATTTCAATCTGTGAGGCTATCCCCTTGAGGGGATTATAGGGGTGTTATTATTTAAAAATACTAAACAGAGACAAAATGAAAAACTACCTACTACTATTATATAAACTAATCACCTACAATGTGAAGGTGATATTTGCGAACAAATTCGTCTACTTTGTGCTGGCGTCTTTTTTGTTCTTTGCTTTTATTATCACAATTGCAATCTTTGACGATCCTGATTTTAATGAAGCGGTGATCTACGGATTCTTAGTATTTCCTGGCTTGCTACTGATCTTCTATCCTATGGCCTATGGGATCCAGAATGATGATGATTCCAAGATGCTGGAAACCATTTTTGGGATTCCCAACTATCGCTATAAAGTATGGCTAGTACGCTTTATATTGGCTGTTGGTGTTGCATTTGTAATCCTTTTAGTACTGGGCAGCATTGCCAACTTTACGCTTTACCGTTTTAGTCTGTTGCCAATGGTGGGGCAAGTGCTCTTCCCAATAACGTTTCTCTCCTCATTGGCTTTTATGCTTTCTACCTTAATCAAAAATGGAAACGGTACTGCAATTGTGATTGTGATTGTCTCTTTTATCTTTTTTATATTTTCAGAACCGCTTAGCAACAGTGTGTACAACGTTTTTCTTAACCCATTTTCCGAGCCCAGAGAAATGAGCGAATTTATCTGGCACAGTATCATTTTCAAGAATCGCTTGTATCTGATTGTGGCCAGTGCCCTTTGCTTACTTTATGGAATGTTTAACTTGCAGTTTCGGGAGAAGTTTGTTTAGGAATACATACCTAAATTTCATCCAAATATTTTTTGGTTAAGGGACTTTGAGCACTTCCTGTATTGAGAGTTGAAGTGGGCTCAAAAAGCATCACCCAAACTTCTTCTTTCGCCACTGGTTTGTGTTCAACACCTCGGGGCACAATCAAGAATTCGTTTTCATTTACTTCTACTGTTCGATCTCGATATTTCATTTTAAAGCTGCCTTTCACCACAAAAAAGAGTTCGTCCTCCTCATCGTGTTTATGCCACACAAATTCACCTTTCAGTTTGGCAAGTTTTACATGCTGACCATTCAGTTCGCCCACAATTTTAGGTGACCAATGTTCTGAAAATAGAGAGAATTTCTGTTGAAGGTTTACTTTATCCATTTTGTACCATTTATTACGTTGCTCGGTATTCACTTATTTCAAACAAATGACCATCCGGATCTCTAAAAAAGCATCTGGTTTCAGCACCATTTACTACAGGAGGTGTTATAAACTCAGCACCTCTGCCCTTTAAAATTTCATAAGACTTATTGCAATCTTGAACTCTGATTGTAAATGAGTGACTAACTGAGTCTTTATCAACTGGAGAAACAAAATAAGTATTGGGTTTATCTGCTGTGGGTCCAGCGGGAGTGACTAGTAAAATCCAATCCCCTAAGAATTTTAGTACCATTGAGTCTCCTCCGTACTCTCGGAAGATTTCAGCTCCTAGTACATTTACATAAAATGCTTTGGATTTAGCCATATCAGAAACCACTAAAATTGTGGTAAATTCGGAATTTTCGAATGGATTATAATCGTGACTCATGATAACAAATCTTTAGGTCCAAAAATATCGAGCGAAAAGGAATTGACCTTTTTTTAAAGATAAGAAAAATAGTTTAAAAGTACTTTTCGGCTTTTAAAGCTTGAAAGTATTACTATTCGATTTAAGGATTGCTCTAAATTGGTAATCTTTTAAATCCACTGGAGTTTGATTTGATCGCTAACTTTCGGCAAGAGATCATCTCTGTTGCGCTCATAAATGCTATCTGCAAAGAAACAAAAAAGGAGCTACAAGATCATTGCTCCCACTTGAATTAAAAAATCTTATTTAACATCAGCCAAAATCCAGTTTAGAATAGGATCTTTTCCATTCAAGTAATCTTCAAAACTTAACTTTATTTCTTTGTCAAGATGTAAATCTTTTGCTGCCACTCCATAAAATGAGTTGACCCAGAAAGTTTTTCCAAATGTGAAACTATCATCTTGCCAGTCATGTTCTGCATTAGCATCTGCTATCGTAATTTCGGAGTTGGGCATTCTGTACATATCTCTTTCGGCCCAAAACTTTAATCTATCACCCACTTCCTCTCCTACTACTACAATCTTATCTCCTGCGTAATATTTAATTCGAGCAGCCGTTACCAATCCTGCTGAAAATGTCATGTTACTTGTAACGAGATATATGTTTTTATCACTATCAATGATTTTTGGTGGCTCCGTGGCAAGATCAACTGGGATGATATAATTTCCTCCAGTGAAGTATCTTAAATCACAAACCACATCATAATCCGTTTTGGTTTTTAGTTCGTTTATAAACTCTTTTATTTCTCCCTTAAAGTCATCGGCCGTATCCCAGTATCCATTTATGCCAAAATATGCTAGTTTTTCAGTATCATCGAACTCATAGAAAACGCCCTCTTGCATTCTCTCTAGATAAAGAGGTTTGGTACTATTTGCGTTTAAGAGATGTTTCCAATCTGTATCATCATCACTTGGATATAAATCCGCCCAATTCCCGTAATAAATATCTTCAATTTCTTTTGTGTCAAAACTGGCTTTCAATGTGTCAATCCCTTTCAATAAAGTAAGAGTCATTGAATTGGGATCTGACAGCCCAATTCCATTGAGAATTTCCGGACTGTTCAGATAGTCTGTCATTTTAAATTCCTTCCATCTTTCGATTCCAGGTAAATATGGCTTTAGTTTTTGCTCGACCTCCGAAATTTCGATTGAATTGATTTCTAATACTTTAGCACCTAAATATTCTTTTGAAGCACTGTCGCTTTTTATGATATGAAGTCCATTAGAAAACCGATAGAAACGTAAAGGTATCTTGCTCATAAAACCAAGCGGAATTACAGTATGTCCATTATCAGCCATTGCTACGCATTTCGACAATTGTAGGATGATTTGAGGGTCTGAGAGTGAATCAATCTGTGACTTTAGATTGGACAGTATTAATTTGCAACTAGCTAAGGAATCATCAGGGAATGTTTCCGAACCTGTTAAATATTCATTCTGAAAGTAGGTAATGTCTTCAAGCCATTTTTGATTTCGTGATTTTTCTAAGCTGCGGTCTGCAGCATGATTATCAACGCATCCCTGCAGTAAAAGCATAAGTGTAAATATTAATCCTATTTTATTTAATGAGGTTAACTTCATGAGCTTAGGTTTAGTGATGGTTTATTTATTTGATAGGCTAAAAGTCAAACTTTTTTCCGTCATGAAATATTTTTTGTTACTGAAATGTATGTTTATCAGGATGGGATGTCTTCTATTATTGATGGAGTGTCTGAACTTTCTACATTTGACTGGACCATGAGCTACGCAGGAAACTGTGCCTATCAGTTAACTTCCTTACTTTACACAATTAATTAGTTGCATATAATTCCTTCACCTTTTTAAAGTCGGTCGAATCATTTATTTCGTAAAAATAGTACTGTTGCCATTTTTGGGTTCTTTTAGCTTGTATGCTTTTTACAATTTCCCAATTAGGATAAACTCGGAAGGCTCTTTTCCCTTCTTTTTTAGAAGTTGATAATATACCTTTTTCAATAAGCACAGATTTGGGGAAAACAAATTGTCCCAACTGCTTTTCAGTTATTACACTCACCACATAAAAATCGAATCTGTCAGCTTCTTCAAGCGGTGCAATTATTCCCTGACTGTTTCTTTTCCAGTACACTACGAACTGTCCGGCTTTTTTAGGCGTAATTTTAGCTTTCCTGCTTATAATACTCCTTCCATTCAACTCAAATCGGCAAGCTTCATATTCTTTGCTTTCGTCTTCAATTTGAAAGTCTGACATTTTTAGCCCACATTTTTCATAAACTTGAGTATTGATCTGCTTTAAATTATTGTTCATTCTCTTTAGTGTACTAAAAAGAGTAAAACTAGGAAATTTTTAGAATTTTGGCTGCTAGGTGGGGCTAAAAAAGAACCACAGCATTCTAATTAATGCTTCCAGGCGGCTACACAGCATTTCTTTACTATTTGAGCCTGAATCCTTAAAAAATCTCCAGCGATACCAAAAAAAATAGCAATGAGATAATTCCCATCGCTATTAACCTTAAATTGTCGTTCTTAGGCTTGGAAGCAGTTAAGCTCTAAGACTTTCCATCTCTTCTATAGTAGCATCTAATTTATCGAAGATGCGCCCATACATAAGCCTCACATCAAAATTGTAAATCTGCTTGGAAAACAGCAGCATCAATAGTGTCACCACAGTAGTGAAGACCCACGCCATAAGCGGAACATCTCCTATAAAGATGACATCCGGAAATTTCGATCCTACTTCATTAACTAAGTCTTCCTGACTAGACCATGATGAAAAAAGCATGCTCATCACGATCAGGAAATAAATAGGATACGTAAAACGGGTCACACTTCCATTTTTCAACAGAATAGTGTCCAACCAGCCCTTAAATGATTTTAAATAATCGTAACTATTTTGGCCAGTTTCTACCGGCTCTATTCGCTCAATTTGTCTTTTACTAAACCAGGCTGTTACCAACATTAGGACCGATATTGCCAACCCTTGCCATACTGCATCGACCAAGAAGTAAAAAAGAGGTATTACAATAGCCATCCCAATAATTAACTTTAGGTTGAACTTCAATCTGCTTTTTATTTTATCCACAATATGTTTTGACTTCTGCTCGTATAATCTATTGATCTTTGGCAAATCCAAGCTACCCTCTTCAAGGAAGCCTTCTTTCCACATATTTTCAATTGAATTTTTCATCTATAATCTTTTTAAGTCGTTCTTTAATTCTTTTTACTCTTACTCCAATATTATTCGGATTTGTACCCAGAATATCAGCGATCTCTTGTTGTGGTTTCTCCTCCAAATAAAGAAGTATCACAGCTCTATCAACTTCTGATAAGTGTTTTATGGCGGTGTATAATTGATTTAACGCTTCATTTTCAAATGCCTTATTGCTTACCGTAACTGAATCTGGTAGCACATCAGAGGTAAAATGAATAGGCTCATTATTTTTCTTCTTCTTTAGGAGCGTCAAGCATACGTTCAGAGAGATTCTATAAATCCATGTAGTCCATGCGCATTGCTCATTAAAGCTTTCTCTGCTTCTCCAGATTTGTAGACAAACTTCCTGATAGTAATCTTCAAAATCCTCCTGAGAATTGGTATACGCCCTGCAGATCTTGATAATGATGGCTGCATAAGGTACAATTGAAGAGTGATAAAAATCGCTACTCATTAGTTTTGCTTATTGATCCAGCTTGAGACCGTCTCCAGCACTAGGGGTTCCATGGTAGTCTCTATTTGAGCATATTCCTCCATAGAACCTGTCTCACAGATTTGAAATAAGTGGTTCATATTCTCAAATTCTTTTACAGTCACTTTTTTGTTTCCTCCTTCGAGCAATGCTTTTTTGATGACCTCTAGGTTACTCGGACCTACCTGCACATCCTTCGCTCCATTGATTGCCAGAACTGGGCATTCTACTTTTACCAATGTGGCTCTTGGATCATGATTTAAAAAATAAAGCAACCAAGGCCTAGTCAACTGAGCTATTTGCTTCTCTATATATTCTTCGGTGCTCATTCCTTCTATAACTACCTTATTTTTCTCCATCTGATGGCCAATGTAAACTTCAAGCTTATTTTTTAAAGTTTCCATATTCTCCTCATTATTTTTTACTAGCTCAAATATACCTTGCATAACGGCTACTTCATTTTTAATGTCCTGCTCATCAGCACCTTTTAACTTCCCTAAAAGCTCGATTTGCTGTATTGATATTTGCTCTCCAGTGACACCAGGCCCGGCCAATAGAACTATGAAATTCATAGGAATGTCAGCTGCCACCAATGGCGCAATTAAGCCCCCTTCACTGTGGCCTATTAGTCCAATTTTTTCCGGATTAATATCGTTCCGGTTCTTCAAATAACGGACAGCAGCTTTCACATCATTTGCAAAATCGGCACTAGTAGCGGCATTATGGTCGCCAGTAGAGGCTCCAAAACCACGATCGTCATAACGTAAAACTGCGATTCCCTGGCGAGTCAAATAATCTGCCAGCACCAGAAAGGGCTTATGCGTCATAAATTCCTCATCCCTATTTTGTGGACCAGAACCAGAAATCAGAATAGCTGTAGGAAAATTCTCCTTATTCTTTGGCAAACTAAGTGTCCCGGCAAGCGTCACTTCTCCTTCTTCGCTGCTAAAGCTTACTTCTTCAGCATAATACGGATAGGGTTTAGTCGGCTCTTGCGGTCTAACAATCTTCCTTTCGGCTATGGGTTCAGTAGAGAGGTCAAGCTGGAAAGACTGGTTAGCCTGATAAAATTTTCCTTTGATCTTGCTATCCGAAAGTGCTCCTTTGTACTGTGCTCCAATATTGGCGATCTGCAAATCTAATTGACCGTCAATAAATGTTACGGAACTAACCGGCATACCAAAGGCTTTTTGTGCTGGGCTGTCCATTGTTGCAGAATAGTTGCCTTCTGTTTCCGTAATATGGAAAATAAGTGGAAGCTCCATACCCTGGACTTTTAAGAGGCCATACCAATCGCCAGTTACTTGTTGAGCAGACGCTAGAAGCGGAGCCAGGAATACCAGAAATAATAATTTAATCTTTCGCATAATTTTATCTTTTCTTTATTAGTGGCTGAAAAAAAATAATCTTACACGCTGTCAATATTTTTTTACCTCCCATATCATTCATAAGGCAAAGATATTTCTAAAAGGAAATAAAATGTAGTTTATTAAGCTATGGAAATCCATACCTGAAAAATCATACTTATCCTCATAAATAATCTTAAGGAAAGCCGCTATCAGCTTCTAAATCAAATTATTTCGCTGTGCTTTTTGAACTGCTTCTAGCTTTGAATGTACTTGCAACTTAGCGTAAATATTTTCAATATGTTTGCGTATAGTAGAAGGTGACAAAAATAAATTTTCCGCTATAACTGTGTAACTCAACCCTTGGGCCAACTGCTCTAGCACAATGACTTCCCTTGGAGAGAGATTGATTTGCTCTGCATTTTTCTCATCAAAATTAATCGGGTTTCGTAGTAATTTAAGAGTCTTCAAAGCAATGGAGGGATTCATAGCTGCACCCCCATGTAATGTTTCTATTATGCCATTGAACAATAAATGTGGATTAATGTCTTTCAACAAATAACCATCGGCTCCGGCTTTAATAGCATTAAATATGTGCTCGTCATTATCAAAAACCGTGAGCATAATAATTTTGATATGGGGATACTTTTGTTTAACAATCTTAGTTGCTTCTATGCCATTCATTTTAGGCATTTCGATATCCATTAAGATCAATTCCACGCGACTGCTATCGTCTAATTTCTCTAATAAATCCTTTCCGCTACTCGCTGTAAATTTTATTTGAATTTCTTCAAAAAAAGACAATTTCTCCTTTATGGATTGAATCAAAAAACTGTTATCATCTACTATAGCTATTTTCATTGGTAGGTTAGTGCGATTTTATATTCCATGATGATACAAATATTTACTCAGGAACAATTAAGATTTCTAAATTAGAATTATGATTGTGACAGTAATATAAAAATAGCGCGAATTACATAGATCCAAAATAGGGCAATTGCCTTATTCGTTCACTGGCACTACTAATTGTACTTTAGTGCCTGGTTTTTGGTTCAAGATTGACAACTGACCTTCTATTTCCTCTGCTCTTTTTCTCATGTAATTCAATCCGTTGCCGATTTCTCGATTTTCCTTTTCAAAAATATCAAAGCCTTTCCCATCGTCAATAATTTCTACCACAACTTCATGAGAGTTTTGAATGAAATTGACTGTAATTTTTTGAGGATGTGAATGCTTTATGGCATTATTTACTGCTTCCTGTATGATACGATATACGTTAATTCCTTGCAACGAATTAAATGCCACACCTTCCTGTTTATTCCTAAAATTAACCTCGATTTCAATTCCCATTAAAGAAGCTTTGGCCGCCTCCATGAAATTAGTAATACGCGATTTTAGATCTTCAAGGGTTATTTCATCTTTATTCATGGCCCAAATGGTATCACGTAGATCTGTGATGGTACTTCTGGTGAAGGCAGCTATGCTTTCAAATTTAGGATAAATGAAGTCTTTGCTGAACTCATAATACTTCAGGTTGTCCAGTGAAGAGATAATAAATGTTAATTGGGAACCGATATTATCATGTAAGTCCTTTGAAATAGTTAGACGTTGCTCTTGTAAATTATTCTGGTTTTCTATTCGTACCAATGCCTCTTTTAACTGGTTTTCTTTAACGATTTGCTTGTTCCGCTGTTTCTGTTGTTTATACACTGCAAATCCAAAAATTGAGACTAAGAAAGCTAGACCAAAGGCAGAAATAAGCCAGTTAGTTCTATTTTTAATTTCCACCTCCTTTGTAAGGATGTCTGTTTGTATTTCAGCCAAAAGTTTTTCTTTCTTTTCCGTTTCAAACTGGATTTGCAACTCTTCTATTCGGCTGTTCACCTTTAGGCTGTTACTGCTATCTTTCAGGCTTTGAAATCTCTCTTTCCAGCGATAAGCATTTTCGTAATCCGATAAACTGAGGTAGGTGTTAGCGATCTGTTCATAGCAATATTGTTCCAGATGTTGGTATTTAAATTGCTTTGCCAGACTGGCACAACGCTTAAAATTTTCAAGCGCTTCTTTATATTTCTGTTCCAGCACTAAAATTTCAGCCTTTTGCACATAATTTACAGTAATGCCATAATTATCCGCTATTTCATTTCGGATGACCAAAGAAGTATCCAAATAGACCTTTGCATATCTATAGTTTTTCATTTCAGCAAAAGTGTTTGCAATATTGGCGTAGCTGTACCCCAGACCTGTGCTATCCTTCAGGGCCTTTTTGATTCGTAAAGATTTTTTCTGGTAGAGTAAGGCGCTGTCATTTTTTCCAATCATGTTAAGCACCACTCCATAATTATCATAAACGGGGTTAATTCCCACTGAATCGTTGACCTCTTCCAACAACTTTATGCTCATTTGCATGTATTGCTGAGCTTTTCCCAAATTATTCGACTTTAAATTATATCCCAAGCCACCATAGGCAATTCCAGCTTTGCCTATATCACCGATCTCTTCAAAAATTTTTATAGCTCTCAAGGATAGGGCCAGGCTTTCATCGATCTTATTTTGATAGGCTTTTAGTTGGCCCTGCTTAAACACCACATCGCCCAAAGAAATACTATCATTAAGTTCTATAGCGATTTGCTCTGCTTTTTGAAACAGTTTTTCTGCCTTTTCTACCTCTGCTACAAACTGCCCATAAGGAACTTGAGTAATGAGTTCCAGTTGTTTTTCGACAGAAAGCTTTTTAGCTGATTGTGTAAGACTATCTAAATACGTTGCTTCCTTTTGAGAAAAAGCAGGAAATGAAGCTAAGATGAAAAATAATATCCAACAGAATCGCATAGGTTTTATTTAAAGGCTGCGACTAAGATAAAGAAAAAAGCTATTTGATTTTAAAAAAATTCCTGAACCGATAAAATCAATTCAGGAACTTATAAGTGATCATAGCAATATTTGAATTGCTAATATTGCCTAATTTATCTATTCAAAGACTTCATTTAGATGGTATTTAATAAATTCGCTTCCAGCGAGGTACATTCCTTCTGCATACTTTTTACCATCTGGTTCAAGCCATTTAGTAGTTTCGCTGTAATTGTCACCTCTGATCATCACTATAGGATTTTGTAAAGTAGCTGTTGCCTGAGTTTGCTTAGAGTACGCCACTACTTTATCCTTTTCCAAAACCCCTGAAATTTCCAAGTCAGATTTCATAAAACCACTGTATTGAGATTCTGCACTACCTCCTATTTTTAATTTTCCTCTGGTGAAAGAAACATAACTGTTTAAAGCCACAGCCTGCTTATTCTTATCTATCAGGCTCGTAAGTCCTGCAGAAGTGTTTTCATCAGTAACATTATAAAGGTTTGCTAATCTGTAATTAATATACAATTTCACTTTAGCTTGATTACCGACATTCCAATCGTTGCCCACAGCAGAAAACACATACACCAGCGAAACATCGGCTACTAAAGCATCTTGCAGCTCCTGCGAAAGACTTTGAGGAGTTTTGTCGAAACCAGCCAATGTAGAAGACAAAGCATTTCTGTCTTTATAGAAATAAGAATAACCTGTGGGCACGACAGACAAAATGCCTGTCATGTCGGTTTCATACACGCTAGGGCCTGTAGCTTTTTTCCAGCCTTGATAGGTATCAGTATTTCCTGCTTCTTCCGCTGAAATAATTTCATAGCCTCTGGATTTCATATCATCCACAAAATCCTTATAAAGCTGATCGGCTTTTGATTGTATGGCATCTTTTTCCAAAGTAGCCAAGCCTACAGCAGCTTTTGCCTTGGCAGCATTTTTTATACTTCTACCAAAGCCACCTGCTTCCTTTTTATCAACCGCTTCTTTGTAAATTTCAAAGTTGATGTTAAAACTTGAGATATATAATTTTTTAATGCCATCATTGAGTTTTTTACTCTTAAAGGCATCGTCTTTAGGTTGAAATTTACCCAAATCTTGAGCGCTAAGTGTGTAAAATGAAAATAAGGCTAAAACAAGTAAACTAATTTTTTTCATGATTTTTGTGTGAATGGTTATCATACAAAATTGCTTTTAAATAGTAGCTGATTCAATAAGGCATTTGCCCTATTTTCTTGGTTTTTAGAAGAATAATTTTACTTAGGGCCACCGTAGGCAGTTAAGTCATCTAAAAAATACGGAGTAATTTCTACCTTATAAATTAGAAGCGATAGCAGGACTATTTGATATAAAATATTCTAAGGCGGATATTTAGTAGCAATTTTTAATAAAAAATTTATCTTTTCAAAACCTTTTCTATATTTACATGTATATACATATATTGTATCGACATTAAATAAAATATTATGACTCTAAGAGAAAAAACACAAGACATTTACAACCTAATAGGTGAAGGAAAATTATTAGATGCATTCGATAAATACTATGGAGAAAGCGTAGTAATCACCGAACCAAGAGGAACATGGACAGGCAAAGCTGAATGCAGAAAGCACGAAGAGGAATTTTTAGGTATGATAAAAGAATTTCACGGAATGGAAGTAACCGCAATCACTTCTGACGAGGAAGCGGGTATAGTAATGCATGAAACTTCTATGGATGTTACTTTTCAGGATGGTAACCGCGTAAATATGGAGCAAGTTGGCGTGCAAAAATGGAAAGACGGGAAAATCGTTCACGAAAGATTTTATTACCAATAGTAGCAAGCAATTTGGAGAGACACGAAAAGCAGATCGATTGGTCTGCTTTTTTTTTGCTCTTATGAGCATATTAATGGAATTCAATCAGGGCAGCCCATCTGCTGAAAAGAGTAAATCTGTTCTTTAATTAATTTCGATTCGGTTAAGAATGTTAGCTTCCGTAGATTTGCAAATAAGATGAATGAAACGCAACAATTCTTTCAAGAAATTAAACAAGCTAGAACAGCGGATACTTTTGTAAAGCTAACTTTAAGTAAACCAATACGAAAGTCGGCAGATTTAGAAAATGTATACCTTCGTGAAGTAGAGATTCAAAAAGAAAAAATGATCTCTTTCACTTACCGATTCAAGACGAATGATCAGGTAAAAAACTATTCCTTAGATGGAGCCATAGACGAATTGGCAATTCTGTTGAACTCTTCCTTTCGTATTGCTACTTTGTTTACATTGGAGAAAGACGTTGCAATTCGAATTAATAAAAAGGGCAAAACATCGATTGCTACCAACCCACCAACCTTCAGTGACAAGCTTCCTGTACATCATGACAAGCATAAAGTAAAGCGGGTTTCTGACAGTGAGTTCTTGTTTCATTTGGGAATAAAGGATAAGCAAGGAAAACTTATCCCTAAAATGGCCGACAAGTATAAGCAGATTAATAAGTATTTAGAGATCATTGATGATTTGCTTAAATCTACCCCACTGCCCAAGAAAGTAAATATAGTGGATATGGGATCTGGCAAAGGCTATTTAACATTTGCTCTTTATGATTTCTTGCGAAACACCCGCCAGTTGGATATACAAGTAACTGGGATAGAGCTAAGAGAGGAACTAGTAACCTATTGCAATGAGGTCGCCAAAAAATGTGGATACAGTAGCCTATCCTTTATTTCAGAACGAATTGAAAATTACAATGCGGATAGAATAGACGTACTGATAGCCCTTCATGCGTGCGATACAGCCACTGATGATGCGATTTATAAAGGCTTAAGGTCTAAATCATCGCTAATTATTTGTGCCCCCTGTTGCCATAAGCAAGTACGACAAAGTGTTAAAGGGACAACTCAGGAAAACCCTATCCTTAAATACGGTATTTTTCAAGAACGCCAGTTTGAGATGGTAACCGATACCATACGGGCGCTCATTTTAGAGAAAAACCAATACAACACAAAAGTATTCGAATTCATCTCTAATGAACACACAAGAAAAAATGTAATGTTAGTGGCAACAAAGGCAAGTAAATCTCCCAATATTGAAGCAATCGAAGCCAAAATCGAAGGTTTAAAAAAAGAGTATGGAGTTGCAGAACATTACTTGGAGACACGAATAGATTAGAGTGGACAATTAAATATTCCCTATCAAAAGCTCTAGTTTCTAATCTTTTGAGCATTACTATTTTTTCTTTGTATGAACGACTCTAGCTATTTACCCTATAGAGATTAAAGTTCCAAATAGGTGAAAAATCTAAAAGACAGAAAATTATGTTGTACGAATTCGATTGCTACTAAACCTTCAGATAGGCTAGCACATAATTTCAAATATTATTAGTTTAGGAGTGATCTGACAGTTTAAATATTATTCTGTATAAAATTGTCTTATTTAGAGAATATTTTAGCTAATTCCTGAATTCTCAATATTACTATATAGGTTTCAAACCCTCTCATTAAATTTTATAGCCATCCATTATATTATAAATCCAATTTTTTATACATTAGGCATTGATTTAAAGCTTCATTCCCTATGAATTTCATAAAATTTATCTTCCCCTTTCTTATTTCATTGGCTCTGGTTGTGGGCTTAAATAATAAATGGGGACAGGTTCCTCCGTTAGGAAAGTTTCTCGATCCTTATAATGGGTTTTGGGCTAATTCCGAAAACCAAGATATTACATTTAAAGAGAACCCTGTTATCACAGGTTTAAATGAAGAAGTCAGTGTCTATTACGATTCCATTTTAGTTCCTCACGTTTATGCTAACAATGACCATGATTTGTACATGGCCCAAGGATACGTGACGGCACAAAATCGCTTATGGCAGATGGAATTTCAAACACATGCTTCAGGTGGAAGAGTTTCAGAAATTATTGGAAAAGATGCACTGGATTTCGACCGCTATCAAAGAAGAAACGGACTGCTTTATGGAGCTGAGAAAGCTGTAAAACTAATGGCTGAAGATCCGATCATTGGACCAATCTTAAATGCTTATACTGAAGGTATCAATCAGTACATTGCTTCTTTAGAATACAAAGACCTTCCCATTGAATATAAATTATTGGACTATCGGCCTGAACCATGGACCAATTTAAAGTCAGGACTACTACTTAAGTATATGGCAAATGACTTAGCCGGTGGTGATAGTGATGCAGAAAACACTCAATTATTAAAAATGCTAGGAAAAGAAAGATTCGATTTCTTATTCCCTGATAGCTACAAAGATTTCGACCCTGTAATTCCTAAAAGCAGGAAATGGGATTTTGCAGCAGAAACTGTTGAAAGACCTGATTCTATTGAATTCCCTCTGGTTTTTCCCAACAATAAAGCTCCACAACCTGATCCGCAAAACGGAAGTAACAATTGGACTGTTCATGGAAGTAAAACATCTACTGGAAAACCAATCCTTGCTAACGACCCCCATCTTGGGCTTAATCTCCCCTCAATATGGTATGTGATGCATTTGAATTCTCCTTCCGTTAATGTTTATGGATCCACTTTGCCGGGAGCTTTGGGAGTCATAATTGGCTTCAATGATAGTGTTGCTTGGGGCGTTACTAATGCTACCAGAGATGTAAGAGACTGGTATCACATTACTTTCAAAGATAATGATAAGAAAGAATATTATTACAATGGTAAATGGTTAAAAACCCAAAAAGTAATCCAAGAATTCGAAATTCGTGGCGATGAAAACTACTTTGACACCATTTTTTATACTCATCATGGCCCTATTGTTTATGATGAAAACTTCAGATCTGAAAATAATAAGTCAAATTTTGCATTGAGATGGACAGCTCACGACCCATCAAACGAACAATTGACATTTCATCTTCTCAACAGAGCTAAAAATTATGATGACTATAAGAATGCTTTGACTTTTTACGATTGCCCTGCACAAAACTTTGCTTATGCAGATGTTCATGGTGATATAGCTTTATGGATCAACGGAAAATTCCCTTTGAGATGGGAAGAGCAGGGTAAATTTATAATGGATGGCTCTAGAGCAGACATGGATTGGGCTGGTTTTATCCCAAGAGAACACAATGCTCACATGAAAAATCCTAAACAGGCTTATTTAAGTTCTGCCAATCAAATCCCTGTTGATAGCACGTACCCGTACTATCATTATGATAGAGGGTATGAGCATTATCGCAATAGAAGATTAAACCGAAAACTAGAAACACTTGAAAATATCACGGTAGAAGACATGATGCGTTTGCAAAATGACAATTTTTGGCTCATGGCATCTGAAATTTTACCTAACATCTTGGGTAGTCTAAACCGAAATAATATGAATGAGGAGGAAAAAACCGCATTTGATGCACTATCCAATTGGAATTATATGGCGGATCAAGAAATGACAGCCCCAGCCTACTTTGAAATTTTATGGGATAACTTGTATCGTAATTTATGGGATGAATTTTATGGACTAGAGAATGCTGTTAGAAGACCGGAATTACCTGTTACTATTCAGATTTTAAAAGATAGTATTACTGATCCTTATATAGATTATCAAAAAACTGATAAAAAGGAAAGTATCAATGACCTCTTTCACATGAGCTTTACTTCAGCTGTTGATTCCATTGAAAATTGGAAATCAACCAACGATAAAGAACTGACTTGGAGCAATTTCAAAAATACTACGGTCCAACATCTTGCTCGCTTAGCTCCTTTTAGCACCAAGAATATTCAAATCGGAGGAAACAAGCATATTTTAAATGCCACTTCCGGGAGACATGGTCCTTCTTGGAGAATGTTAGTGTCATTGGAAGAACCAATTAAAGCATATGGTGTATATCCGGGAGGCCAATCTGGGAATCCTGGTAGTTACTACTATGATAATTTAATTGAAAAGTGGAGCAACGGTGAATATTACGAATTGGAAAATAAAGCTAATGCTTCCGACCTGCAAAATATTATTTTCACTCAAACATTAACCCCTAAAGCAAAATGAAATTTATCATCAGAACTATAATAATTGTAGTGGCAGCTCATTTTTCATTGCTCTATTTTCCGTGGTGGTCAATGGCTATTTGTGCGTTTTTCGCAGGAGCAATTATAGCAGGGAAGAACTTAAGTACATTTTTCAGCGGATTTATCGGGCTTGGCATTTTATGGTTAATCCAAGCATTCCTTATCCATAATGATTCAAGCGGTATGCTTTCCAATAAAATTGCCGCCTTATTTAATTTAAGCGATGGGATTTATATGGTGATAATTTCAGGCGTTGTCGCTGGATTGATTGGTGGCTTCAGCACCTTATCCGGATTTCGCTTTCGAAAACTTTTTAGTAGGGATAAAAGTAGAGAATTATATAGATGAAATTGATATAATAGTTTTTAAAAAAAGCAGTCAAATTATAGAATCTGACTGCTTTTTCATTTATAGGTATTTGAAAATAGAAATTAAAGAAAGTGAAATTAATCCATTAACTTAACTCCAGAAGCCACAAATTTATAATCCATTCTTGGTTCAGTAATTTCAGCAATCTCTTCTTCAGATTTTCCACCATCTTCAGCAAAATGCTTTAAGGTTTCCACATCAGTTTCTTCTTTCTTAGCAGTCCCTACCATCTTTACTGATTTCCCAGCTAGGTCCTTCGGCATAAAAAAGCCGTAATCCTTGAATGTTACTCTCATTGATTCTCCGTTTGGCAAATCAACTTTCATCCAACATCCCTTTGCTTGGCAAACCTCCGTTACTTTAGCCTCAACAACTGCCATAACAGAATCATTTGAATCCATCTCTCTCACTAAACTAGCTAGTTGAATTTCATTTTCAATACTAAAAGATTCACCCAAAAAGGCATCGGTTTTTTCCATTTCAACCGCCTGTTTTTCTTCCGCTTCAGAAGTCTTTTCAGAGCTATCTTTTTGACTACATGCTGTAAATCCTACAGCAACCACTAGAATTGATACAAATATATTTTTCATAAGTTTTTTGATTATTAATACGAAGGTAATTTTTATCTCGTTAATAAAAAAGAAAAATATCAATGCAACTTTTTAGGGTTTGGCATAATCATTGTAAAAGAAGTTTATAAATAGGAACAAAATGGAAAAGAGTAAAAATTTGAGCCGAAATGTTTTCTTAGCCATTGGAATATTAGTCGGCATTTTGATTTTTCTTTTAGGCTCACAGCTTAATGCTAATTTAGGCCATGCTCAAAAGCAAGAGTTCAAAAACGAACAGCTTGAAGAACCAAATCCTATTGTAAAGAAATTTTTTAGTTAGTTTTAGTTTAGTGATTAGTTGGTTAATGATTAAAGGTGCTCACGGGCACCTTTTTTTATGCCTTTTTTTGAAAAGATTACCGTAATCTATTCCTTCCCAAGTCAAAAGCTTTAATTTTGCACTTTCTATCATTTAATCATAATCAATAATAGATTAATATACGCAGCATTATGTCAGAATATCAGTTCAGAGAAACCGAAAAGAAATGGCAAGCCTACTGGGAGAAAAACCAAGTATTCAAAGCAGAAGACAACTTTAATAAACCAAAGTACTATACACTAGACATGTTTCCCTATCCATCGGGAGCAGGATTGCATGTTGGGCATCCTTTAGGATATATTGCTTCAGATATTGTTGCTCGTTACAAAAAGCAGCAGGGTTTTAATGTATTACATCCTATGGGATTTGATTCCTTCGGACTTCCTGCTGAACAATATGCTATTCAAACTGGGCAGCATCCTGCAATCACTACAGAGCAAAACATTAATCGATACATTGAACAGCTGAAAAATATTGGTTTCGCCTATGATTGGGATAGAGAAGTTCGTACTAGCGATCCCTCTTTTTATAAATGGACACAATGGATATTTATGCTATTATTCAATAGCTGGTATGATAAAGTAGATGATAAGGCAAGACATATTCTAGTGCTAGAAGAGCACTTCGAGAAAACTGGTAACCAATTGGTGAAAGCAGCCTGCGATGAAGAAGTTGAGCCTTTTACAGCAGAAGATTGGTTCAATTACTCTGAAGAGGAAAAACAAAAAACTCTGCTAAAATATAGAATTGCGTACTTATCGGAAGCAGTAGTGAACTGGTGTCCGGCTTTGGGCACAGTACTGTCCAATGATGAAGTCAAAGACGGATATAGCGAAAGAGGAGGACATCCTGTGGAGCGAAAAAAAATGATGCAATGGAGTATGCGAATATCAGCATTTGCTGATCGCCTGCTAAGAGGATTGGAAGAATTGGATTGGCCAGAGCCTGTGAAAGAAATGCAACGCAACTGGATTGGGAAGTCAGTTGGTGCTCAATTAGGTTTTCAACTTTCTAAGAGCGAGGAGAAAATAGAGGTTTTTACCACCAGAATTGATACTATTTATGGAGTGACCTTCATGGTATTGGCTCCAGAACATGAATTAGTAGAGAAAATCACTACTTCAGCACAAAAGGAATCAGTAAAAGATTATGTAAACATTGCTAAAAATCGTTCTGAACGGGAAAGAATGACTGAAGTAAAGCGTGTTTCAGGAGTCTTTACTGGAGCATATGCTATACATCCTTTCACCGAGGAAAAAATACCAGTATGGATTGGCGATTACGTATTAGCGGGCTATGGAACAGGTGCTGTAATGGCCGTTCCTTCCGATGATGATAGAGATAAAGCATTTGCAGAGCATTTTGAGCTACCTATCGTAGAAGTCGTGGAAAATGATAAAATCATCAATTCTGATTTTTTATCAGGCCTGAATATAAAAGATGCTCAAATGAAAGCTATTGACTTTTTGAAAGATAAAGGAATTGGTTATGCTAAAATTAACTATAGAATGCGAGATGCTATTTTCAGTCGTCAGCGTTACTGGGGAGAGCCAGTTCCGGTTTACTTCAAAAATGATATTCCTTATTTATTAGAAGAAGACCAATTACCATTAAAATTACCTGAAGTAGATAAATATTTACCAACGGAGGATGGTGAACCTCCTTTAGCCAGAGCCAAAAACTGGAAGACAGAGGAAGGATATAACTTAGAAAAAAGCACCATGCCAGGTTGGGCAGGTTCTAGTTGGTATATGTTCCGGTATATGGATGCCCAAAATAAGTATGCATTTGTTGATGAAGAAAAGCAAAAGTATTGGGAAAATGTAGATTTATATATCGGAGGTTCAGAACATGCCACTGGACATTTATTGTACTCTCGTTTCTGGACAAAATTCCTCTACGATTTAGGCTATATCAGCGTAGATGAACCATTCCAAAAGATGATTAATCAGGGGATGATTCAGGGAAGAAGTAATTTTGTTTATAGAATTGAAGGTCAGAATAAATTTGTCTCTCATGGACTAAAAGACGAATACAAAACACAAAGTCTTCATGTTGATGTCAATATTGTACATAACGATACCTTGGATTTAGAAGCTTTTAAAAGATGGAGACCCGAGCATGCAGATGCTGAATTCATCCTTGAAGACGGGAAGTACATTTGCGGTGCAGAAGTAGAAAAAATGTCTAAGTCCAAGTACAATGTGGTCAATCCTGATGATGTGATTGAAAAGTACGGAGCAGACACTTTAAGACTTTACGAAATGTTTTTGGGGCCACTTGAGCAGTTTAAACCTTGGAATACCAATGGAATTGACGGAACTGCAAAATTCTTAAAGAAACTATGGCGATTATTTCATGATGCAGATGGTAATTTCAAAGTGGCAGAAGGCGAGCCAGAAAAGCAAGCATTAAAAGCCTTGCACCAAGCCATTCAAAAAGCGGAATATGATATCGAGAATTTCTCCTTCAATACATCAGTTTCTACTTTCATGATTTGCGTGAATACATTAACTGAATTGAAATGCAATAATAAAACAGTATTAAGTGATTTAGTGAGGATAATAGCTCCATATGCTCCTCATATCTGTGAGGAACTGTGGTCACTATTGGGTAATGAAGGTAGTATTTCGGAAGCAGGTTGGCCAACTTTTAATCCAGATTTCATTAAAGAAGATGCTCATACTTATCCTGTATCGGTCAATGGAAAGCACAGAGATAATATGACTTTTGCTCTAGATGCAGCAAAAGAAGATATTGAAAAAGCTGTTTTAGAAAATCCTAAAGTGCAAAAATGGATTGAAGATAAGCCAATCAAGAAAATGATTATTGTGCCCAAGAAAATTGTGAACATTGTAGTTTAAGCGGCCCAAGGTAGACGCTTGGACAAAACTTGTACCGCATTATGCAACTTTGATAGCTGGTGCAAGCGTCTCGCTTGTGCCTTATTACATATAAAGACTTTCTATTTTTAATAATTGAATAAATTCTATGAAAAGCAGTGCAGTAGTCCATGAGTATTTCAAAAGAGTTTTTGATGACTATATAGTCCTAGTACAATTGAATCCAATGGACTTCAGTGGATTGGAATTAATTGTTCATCCTGACAAAAAACTAGAGAAAACCAAAATGCAATTTGATGAGGACATCAAAGAGGATTTGGAAGTTGATGAATTTAAACCGATCTCGGCTTTAGAGTTCAATTTATATTTAAAAGGACTGGCTTAATAAAAGATATTAAAAATGCCTAAGCGGATTATTGAACTTGCAACATACCTTAACTACAAATATAACTTGCGCAAGAATCTCGCTTGGGCCGATGCTAAAAGAAATTAGATAAATTTACAAGCCTAAAACTATTCCTACCTGATTTGGACCTAATTGCACATGTGATAAAAAATCAGAAATCTGACTGCTGTGCTTGCTGTGGATAGTATGCAGAGCAATATCAAAAACGAAAAGAAAGCAGCCTTGTAAAATCACCGATTTACCATAGCCTCTTAATCTTTCTGGTCTGTTGGTAGTATTTTTAGCTTTTTCAATCAAATAAAATCCGCCAGCTATATAAGCCAAATCCAAACCCGCATTGAATAACAATGTTTTTTGAAAAGATACTTGATCGTCTAATAATACGGAAGCATTTTCTGGTATTTCGCCAGTAGCAGTGAAATAATAACCTGCACCTGCAATTCCTAGGTTCACTACATTCCAGATCAGGTTCATTTCATGAAAATAAGCAGTCTGCCCACTGCCTTGACTCCTTCCAATAGCTCCTGAAATCATGTTTCCAACAGCCCATGTGCCTAAAATGGCCATCCCCGTTTTTCTAATTTTTACATCATTTTTGTATGCTTCTAAGAGAGCATCATTTTGAGCAAATCCTTCAATTGTAAAAAATAACATAAAAAAGATGAATAGCAAGCAATACTTTTTCATAGTAAATAACTTTCAATTTGTTTGAATACTTACAACATAAAGCATCTAAACTTACACTTTGTTTACATACTAATTCTTTTTCAAAAAATCATGGCAGAAATTGATCAGCTCACTAAAAAACAATTCAAATTCCACTTCAAAGGCTTTATGATGCTTTTTCAATTCAGCAACCGACTGCTCCATTTTGGAGTTAAACTTTGAGCGATTTGCCATACCATGCATAACCCGTTCAATTCCTTCAAAATATTGATAGTTGTACAACCAATCGTGTTTTATCATGAAAGGAAGCATATGAACGACCTTTTTGGGCAATATGCTGATATAGCTTTCCAACATTTTATACTGCTGATCAACATATACCCTTAAATCCTGGTCGTGATAATTTTTCCAATTTCTGGCTAAATAATGATCATAATAAATATCTACAATCACACCTGCGTAATGACCATATTTAGGCCTTAACCTATCTTTGCTCTTTTGCACAACAGAATGATGGTCTGTGAATTCATCTATTGCCCAATGCATTTTGATGCCCTTATTAATGGTTTCAGTATAATTCTCCATGTCGGAGGCTTTTACAAAATCACCAATGAAATTGCCAATTTTAACTTCATCCAATTCACCTGATAGATACAAATGCGCCAAAAAATTCATGATTTTCAATATAAGGTAATTCAATCAATAATTCCCTAACATTTTGTATATTGCTCATTGATGTGATGATTTTTTAAACCATGAAATTTGAGTTGGCATTGACTAGTGAAAAAATACACTCCCATTTAATCCATTTATATCAGCTAGCCAAAATTGATAATCGCTTCGTAAAAGAAGAAAAAAGATACCTCTATGCTTTAGGTAGAAAGAATGACGTCACTGAAAAAGAGGTTGATGACATCATAGAAGACTCATCAACTGTAGCCTTTCATGAACCGGAAACGATCAAAGAAAAAATCATTTTTCTATATGAATATATTCAAATGATGTTGGTCGATAACAAACTGGATGAGCGCGAGGCTCAAATGTGTGCAATAATTGCAGAAAGAATGGGGTTGGACAGAGGATTAGTTGGCAGCATGACCAACTCTATTGTGACGGCTAAAGACGAAGATGAAAAGCCTGAGTTAAGTGATCAGGAATTATCATTATATATCACTAACCCTGATGATTTACTTTAATATTGGATATAAAAATAATACGTAAAATTAACATTATATGAAAAAGCTATTACAAGTCTTAATATTGGGCTTTTTAAGCACCAGTTTATGTGCACAAACAAGCTATTTGCATTGTGGAAAATTAATAGATGTGGAGAAATCCAAAATCTTAAATGAAATGACCATTATCGTAGAGGGCGATAAAATACAGTCGATTGAAAATGGATATGTAGAAGCACCTGAGGGTGCTCAGGCCATTGATCTAAAATCAAAAACAGTAATGCCAGGACTATTCGATATGCATGTGCACCTAGAGAGCGAAACCTCAAAGGATGGGTATATCAAAAGATTTACTTTAAATGATGCCGATATTGCTTTTCAGTCCACAGTATATGCTAAAAAAACATTGATGGCAGGCTTTACTTCGGTTCGTGATTTGGGTGGAAGTGGAGTTAACAGCAGCTTGAGAGATGCAATAAATAAAGGCTTTGTAGATGGGCCAACCATTTATTCTGCTGGAAAATCAATAGCAACAACAGGAGGTCATGCAGACCCAACTAATGGCTATAAGGATGACCTAATGGGAAATCCAGGGCCTGCCGAAGGTGTTGTGAATAGTCCGGAGGAGGCAAGAAAAGCAGTCAGACAACGCTATAAAAACGGAGCAGATGTTATCAAAATCACCGCGACTGGTGGTGTTTTAAGTATGGCTAAAAGTGGTCAAAATCCTCAATTCTTTGAAGATGAATTAAAGGCTATTGTAGAAACTGCGAATGATTACGGAATGCTAACTGCAGCTCATGCTCATGGGGATGAAGGAATGCAGCGTGCCATAAGGGCTGGAATCAAAACCATTGAACATGGTACTTTAATGTCTGAAGAAACTATGAAATTGATGAAAGAATATGATACATATTATGTCCCGACCATTACAGCAGGCAAAAGTGTAGCGGAGTTAGCAGAAATTGAAGGCTATTACCCAGAAGTCGTAGTTCCTAAAGCAAAAGCAATAGGGCCAAAGATTCAAGATACTTTTAGCAAAGCTTACAAATACGGTGTTAACATCGCTTTCGGAACCGATGCTGGGGTATTTATACATGGTGATAATGGAAAGGAATTTGGCTATATGGTAGAAGCAGGAATGAAACCCATGGAATCCATTATTTCTGCAACTGTAACTCCAGCTAAGCTTCTAAATGTTTATGACCAATATGGATCAATTTCACAAGGCAAAATTGCTGATATAATTGCAGTAAGTGAAGACCCTACGGAAAATATCAGGACGATGGAATCAGTAGATTTTGTAATGAAAAAAGGAAAAATTTTTAAAAATCAATAATTTGAGTTAATTGTTCAATACTAGAACGTAGAAAAAGGTCACGGCTTGGATTTGCTTAATTCTAGATGCCAAATTCACATCAATTTTAGCCCATAATTATTTTAAGTACTTATGGGCTTTTTTGTTGAAAACCCAGCACGCTAAAGGCCCTTTTAAATAAGACATTCACTCGTCATTTTCAATTAAATAGGTCATCCCTCGTGTTCAAATACGAACGATCGACTGTCCGTATTTAAGACTGATTCAAGCATCCATGTACATTATAGCTGAGATATAGACATATGAGCTATTGGCACAACAATTGAATTATGCTTTTAAAAACTAACTAAAATCATGATAAAGTTCTTACTTTGGTGTATACTACTAGTAATATGTTGGCCTTTGGCAATTATTGTGCTATTTATTTACCCTATAATTTGGTTGATACTACTTCCTTTTAGATTGCTAGGTTTTGCAGTTGGCTTTTCCTTTAGCATAATCGCAGGGATTTTCTTATTCCCATTTTTAGTTGCAGGCAGAACTTAATCTTTCGATTTTCATAATTTACGGATATCTAGTAACCTTTTACTAGCTCCAACGCTTATCTTAGCAAGATTAAACTTGTAAAATTCAATTATGGATAAGATAGCAGAAGACTTTCTATTTAAATATTTAAATAACGCAGCACCAACGGGATTTGAGACCAGTGGCCAAAAACTTTGGCTAGATTACATCAAACCTTATACAGATGAGTTCATTCAGGACAATTACGGAACTGTAGCGGCAATTATCAATAAAGATGCACCATATAAAGTGGTGATCGAAGCTCATGCTGATGAGATTTCATGGTTTGTTAATTATATTTCCGATGATGGCTATATCTATGTAATCAGGAATGGTGGTTCAGATCACCAAATTGCACCCTCAAAAAGAGTAAATATACATACTGAAAAAGGGGTGGTCAAAGGAATTTTCGGTTGGCCAGCCATACATGTCCGCAATAAAGAAAACGACATCAAACCAGAATTAAAAAATATATTTGTGGACGTTGGAGCCGATAATAAGGAAGAAGTTGAAAAAATGGGAATTCATGTAGGTTGCGTTATTACTTTTGATGACGAGCCCATGTACATGAAAGATAAAGATTACATTGTTGGTCGTGCACTAGATAATCGAATCGGTGGATTTATGATAGCGGAAGTCGCAAGAAAAATCCATGAAAATAAGGACAAAATTCCTTTTGCTTTATATATAGTCAATGCTGTTCAAGAAGAAGTGGGATTAAAAGGAGCCCAAATGATAGCACAACACATCAAACCAGACGTGGCCGTTATAACCGATGTATGTCATGATACTCATTCACCTTTATACAATAAGATTGAAAGCGGTGATCAGAAGTCTGGTGGAGGTCCGGTTTTAACTTACGGACCGGCAGTTCAAAACAATCTTTTAAAGATGTTGATAGAGCTGGCGGAAAAAGGGAATATTCCTTTTCAAAGATCAGCAGCAAGCCGAGCTACTGGCACTGATACTGATGCATTTGCGTACAGTAACGAGGGCGTTCCGTCTGCTTTGGTATCACTTCCACTTAAGTACATGCATACGACTGTAGAAATGGTACATAGCAAGGATGTACAATCAGTTATTAATTTATTACATTCATTCATTGTAAACCTTAAAGACAAGCATAATTTTAGATACGATTTGTCTTAATTTATCAAAATATTACTCCTGAAAGCTATTGAGACTTTTTCGATTTACTGATAAAAATCATAATTCTACCTTTGTAGAGTAAATTATCAATAAACACAAAATGAAAAGAATCAGTAGAGTATTTATCGTAGTCGCATTAATGGCTTTTGGTTTCTCTTTAAAATCAGGAGAAAGACCAATGCATGAAATCCATTCTATGCTCATGTTTAATTTTATTAAATATGTGGAATGGCCAGCAGATGCCAAATCAGGTAATTTTGTTATTGCAGTAGTAGGTGATGAAGACGTTGCTTCTACCATTCAAAATTTTTACGCAAAGAGAACCGTGAAAGGACAGGCTGTTAAAGTGGTAAATGTAGATAATGTTAGTGCCGTAAATAATGCTCATGTTCTTTACTTATCAAGCAACAGAAGCAGAGAATTTGACACAGCAAAAGAAAAATTTACAGGAAAATCTACCTTAATGATTACAGATAAAAATGGTTTGGGTAAGAAAGGAAGCTGTATTAATTTTCAAGAAATAAACGGAAAATTAAAATTTGAAATCAACCAAGAATCCATAAAAGGAAATAACTTGAAGGTTTCAAATCAATTATCCAGCATGGGAATATTGATTTAATAAAATATAGTGATTTAGTTTAGTTTTTTACCCTAGCTGGAGACTCGTTTAGATCTCATTGCTAGGGTTTTTTCATTACAATTAAAATATTATAATTAAAACTTATAATATTTTAATATCATTTTACAATTTGATGCTTTATTCTTTATAAAAATATAATTTTCTAAAGAATAGTAGTAATTTTGTTATAAATAGGGAGAAAAATATCTAAGATATGAAACGTACATTTAAAATATTTATAATTGCCTTCTGTGTTTCAATTGGCTTTAACTCATTTAATGTCAATGCACAGAGACCAATGCATGAAATTCACACCATGTTGATATTTAATTTTATTAAATACGTAGAGTGGCCTTCTGAAACTAAATCTGGTGATTTCGTAATTGCTGTATATGGGGATGATGATGTATACAATCAATTATTCAAGTTATATGGACAAAGGGAAATAAAAGGTCAAAATACCAATATTGTAAATGTATCAGATGTTGCTCAAATGGGTGCAGCACATGTTCTATACGTAGCATCTAATAAAAGTAAGGACTTTGAAGATATTTTAGGAAAATATGACACAAAGCCAACGTTAATCATTACGGACAAGCCTGGATTAGGTAAAAAAGGATCTTCTATTAATTTTAGAGAAGCCGGTGGGAAATTGAAGTTTGAAATAAATCAAGCCACTTTTGACAATAGCAACTTGAAAGTATCAAGTCAGTTGGTAAACATGGGAATAGCAATTTAAGTAAATTAATAACTATTTTACTCAAAGCTTCGTCCAAAAAGACGAGGCTTTTTTTTTGACAATTCATTCATTAAATAAAAAATATATGGTCAAAATTCAGGACCAAATCGGTAATCACTTAAGCTTAAATTCTAAGCCTATAAGAATAATCAGCTTGGTCCCATCAATAACTGAGTTTTTGTATGATTTAGGCTTGGAAGAAAGAGTTAGCGGCATCACAAAATTTTGCGTTCATCCAATGAGTTGGAGAAATGAAAAACAAATTATTGGCGGTACAAAACAGCAGCACCTTAAAAAAATAAAAGACTTAAATCCTGATTTAATAATTGCCAGCAAAGAAGAGAATGTGAAGAGCTTCGTTGACAAACTTTCAAAAAATTGCCCTGTCTATGTTTCGGATGTCACTGATTTTAGTACTGCAATTCAAATGATGATCGATATAGGGTTTTTAACAGATACTGAAGAAAAAGCAAGGACTATAACGCAACAAATAAAACTGGACTTTGACTCTCTACATATAGCGCATCAAAGAAAGAAAGTCGCTTATTGCATTTGGAAAAACCCTTGGATGTGGGCTGGTCCAGATACATTTATTTCAAAAATGCTTAGCTATTCTGGCTTCACGAATACTATTTCCAAGGAACGCTACCCCGAAATAAATATGGATGAAATCATTAAGGAGAATCCAGACTATATCTTTCTTTCTTCTGAACCCTTCCCTTTCCACACTAAACATATTGAACAATTAACTACCACATATCCTAAAGCAAAGTTTAAAATTGTGGATGGGGAAATGTTTAGCTGGTATGGAAGTCGAATGTTAAAAGCCCCAAAATATTTTAATTCACTTTTGCATGAACTCAAATCCGAATAATTGCAAATCATCCCAAAAAGTAGGATAGGACTTATTGACTACTTCAATATCATTTATTTGCAAAGCATTATTTATTGCTAGTGGAGCAAATCCCATTGCCATTCTATGGTCCTCATATGTTTCGATAATAGGCTCGCTCTTAATCGAGAAATCACTGGTTTTAAGCTTCCAAACCCCTTTCTTTGATTCAATTAATTGGCAATTGAACTTAGCTAGCTCATTTTGAAGAGCCAAAATTCTGTCTGTTTCTTTTATCCTTAAACTTTCCAAACCTGTCATTTCCAAATTGATTTTCAAGGAAGCTGCACAAGGCAAAACGGTTTGGGCTAGATCTGGACATTTTCTGAAGTCCAATTTTAGTTCTTTTTTTAAAGCTAAGCTATGCTTTTCAATTAACAGTCCTTCATTCTTAAATTCAAAATTTACACCAAAATCTCTGGCCATGCTTTTTATTACTTGATCACCTTGAAAACTTTCTGATTTCAGCCCTTCTAAAAGCACTTTTTTACCAATTTTAGATTGAGCAATTATAGAAAACCAATAACTTGAAGCTGACCAGTCTGACTCAACAATTTGCATACTTTTTTGATATCCCTGATGAGCTATTTTGATAAAGTCTCCATTTTGAGAATATCGAATTCCTGATAAATGCATCAGACCCAAAGTCATGTCAATATAGGGTTTACTGAAGGTCGGAGGTTCTATTTCCACTTCCAACCCACTAGGTAGAATAGGTGCCACCATCAGCAAAGCAGAAATATATTGACTACTGATATTACCAGGAATTGATAGTGTTGAGCTAATCTGCTCTTGAAAAGGATTAATTCTCAATGGAGGATAACCATCCTTATTTTCATAACTTATATTTGCTCCAATTGAATGAAGAGCATCCACCAAGGTACCAATTGGACGGTTTTGCATGCGTTCAGTACCTGTTAATATCACCTCCTTTTTAGTAGTAATTGCAAAATAAGCAGTTAAGAACCGCATGGCAGTTCCTGCGTCTAGCACATCAAAAATCTGGCTGTCTAAATCTGCCGTTAATAATTTAATAAGGGTCTGTGTGTCTCTTGCACTTGAAAGATTCTCAATGGTAATCTTACCCCCTGAAAGAGCATTCATTATCAGCAATCTATTAGATTCGCTTTTCGAGCTGGGCAAATTGATAGAACAAATTTGCTGATTGGTAGAATTTTTATATTGTTTTATAAAATAATTCAAAATATTCTTTATTGGTTTAAACTGTTTTTATAAGTTGAACGTTATAAAGCTGTCAACTTTAAAATTTAAATAAAATGAGTACCACAAGTAAATCAATTTTTTCATTCTTAGCAGGTGCGGCTGCTGTTGTTGCCGCAGGAGCTTTTTTAAGCAGTAAAAATGGTAAAAAAGTTACAAGAACTGTAACAGATCGATTAAGAAATATCAAAAGACACACTGAAGAAGGATTAGACTCAGATTGGCTTAATGATTTAAGTGATTCTGCTATTCACAGTGCTAAGACTTTTCGTGAAAAAATGAAGTTATAATATCTCGGCTAGGGCTTGATCTATCACTTCCTCTTCAACAGGAATATCATAGACTGCTGTGCCAATATTCTGAAGTAAACTCATATTGAGGTTACCATTTTCATTTTTCTTATCTTGCTTGCAAAGCCTTTTTATATTATTTAAAGAGGCTTTTTCAATTTTAGGACTGCTGTAAATTTTCCTTAATTCCTCCACTATAATCTGAAACTCACTTTCAGCTAGTAATCCTTTAGATTTGCTTATATAAGCTTCTGCAATCATACCGATCCCTATTGCCTCGCCATGTAATAATTCACTGCTTGTACCTAATAAATGAGTTTCTATTGCATGGCCTATCGTATGTCCAAAATTCAATATTTTTCTTAATCCTTTTTCTGTAGGATCTGCTTTTACTACTTCTTCTTTTATTGCTACTGACTGTTGTATTATTTCGTTCCCGAAACTATTACTACCATTATCAAGACAATCTTGCCAATGCTTTTGATTTGCTATTAAGCCATGTTTAAGCATTTCAGCATAACCTGAAATCAATTGTTTTTGAGGTAAGGTATCATGAAATACCGAATCTACCAATACAGCCTCTGCTTCACAAAATAATCCGATATGATTCTTATAGCCCTGAAAGTCAATACCGGTTTTAGCTCCCACGCTTGCATCCACTTGTGATAATAAAGTGGTTGGGATGTTTATAAATCTAATTCCTCTCTTATAAGTACCTGCACAAAATCCACCCATGTCAGTGATTACCCCTCCACCTAAATTGATAAGTAATGTCTTCCGATCTGCTGTAGCATTAGTTAGTGCACTCCAAACCAAATTGCAACTGCTAAGCGTTTTATTTCTCTCTCCAGAAGAAATTTCAATTAATTTATGAGGCTCTAAATACTCCTTAAGTATAGGATAGCAATACTCCTTGCTATTTTCATCTACTAATACAAACACCTGAGAGTATTGACCTGAAGCAAGAAGCTCCGTTATATAGCTAACTTTCTCAAAATATACTTTGCTCATATAATGGTTAAAGGTTCTACGTCTTTGTTAGCAATCTGCTTTTCTTGTCTTTTGATTGATTCATCATGTATGGCGACCAGTAAGCTTTTCATAAATTTTTCACTCATATCTTTTTCAGTACCTAACGCTACCCTGCTAGCTAAAACATCTTTCCATCTGCCTCCTTGGTAAACTGATAAGTCATGTGCTTTTTTGTATGCCCCTACTTTGTCAATCAAATGAAATCGATCAGATAGTAAATCTATTAGTTTTTGATCAATATGATCGATAGAATCACGCATTTCTTTCAAATTTTCAGGAATTTGATTTTCAAAATCTATTCTCTCACGAAAAGAAATCTCCTTCAGAAGTGTTAATAATTGCTCAGGGTTTAACTGCTGTCGAGCATCTGACCAGGCCTTTGCAGGATCTGGATGAGTTTCTATCATTAGTCCGTCCATTCCAAAATTTAAAGCTCTTTGAGCTACAGTTTGTACCATTTCCGATTTCCCTGCAATATGGCTTGGGTCATTAATGATTTCTATTTCAGGTAACTCCAATTTTAACTGCATAGCTAAATTCCAATTCGGCTTATTTCTGTAAATTTTGTCATAAGGATCAGCAAATCCTCTATGAATTGCAGCTAATTTATTGATACCAACATCGTACATCCTTTCTAAAGCCCCAACCCATAAGGCTAAATCTGGATTGATTGGATTTTTAACCATTACTGGAATATCAACCCCTCGTAAGGAATCTGCAATCTCTTGTACTGAGAATGGATTCACAGTTGTTCTAGCACCGATCCATAATACATCTATCCCGTGCTTTAAAGCAGATTCCACATGATTGGCATTGGCAACTTCCACACAAACGGGAATATGCAAACGATTCTTGACCTTTTGAAGCCAAGGTAATGCTTCTTCTCCCAAGCCTTCGAAATTACCTGGCCGTGTTCGAGGTTTCCAAACACCACCTCTAAACATTCCAATTTGCGGTTCTCGTTCAAAGCTATTGCAAAGCTCATCTATTTGCTTTTCAGTTTCAACTGAACATGGGCCTGCGATTACCACGTGCTTTCCTAGTCCCAAGCCCCAATCTTTCATTTTTAAAGTATTCATAATTTTCTTGTTTTACTATTCCTGTTTCAATTCGATTAAAATTTGATCCCGTAGCATTTCAATCCTGAACGGGCAAAAAAAAAGCCCGACTCTCTCGAATCGGGCTTGCAGTATGATTTAATTTAGAAATTACATAGCATAACAAGGACCGACTCGCCTGAACGGGCTAAAATAAAAGTAAAAATAAAAACGTCCTTGTGTTTTTCTCATGCTTCAAATGTAAAATGATGATTCTTTAAAACAAAATAAAATTCTAAATTATTTTATAAAAATAGCTATAACACCCTTATCTAACGTTCGTTAGCTTTTATTATTTGGTTTATAACACTAATTCAAAATATCATTAAAAAAAACCTTATTATTAGCTATGACATGCTTAATAACTTACTACTAACAATCTAAAAAAAGAAAGATGAGAAGGATCAGGAATAACATATTAGCAATCCGTTCAAATTAAATCTTTATTTTCGATTACACTTTTTAAACTATTACATATGAAAATTTTAAAAATTATAGGAATTGCCATTCTAGGTTTCATCATATTGGCTTTAATTGTAGGTGCTTTTACTGAAAAGGACTATGCTGTTGAGCGAGAAATTGTAATAAATAAAAGTCAATCAGAAGTATTTGATTACGTGAAGTATCTAAAAAACCAAGATAACTTCAGCAAGTGGAGTACCATGGATCCACATATGAAAAAAGAATATAAAGGAGTAGATGGGACTGTAGGGTTCATGTCCTCTTGGGAGAGTGACAGCAGCGATGTTGGAGTTGGGGAGCAAGAAATCTTAAGTATTGAAGAAGGGAAAAGAATAGATTATGCTTTGAGGTTTTTCGAACCATTTGAATCTTCCGAAAAAGCATATATAGAAGTAGAATCTGTTGGTGACAATCAAACAAAAGTCATCTGGGGCTTCAAAGGTAGAATGGATTATCCGATGAACTTAATGTTGTTAGCCATGGATTTTGAAGCTATGCTCGGAGCTGATTTTGAATATGGCTTACAGGAATTAAAAAAGATTTTAGAGTCTTGAATGACATTTACCACCTATTGCAGTCTTTTCACCTTAAATTGCATACTGAAACTGCTCTCGACTGAAGTAAAAACAAGCATTTAGTGAATGGCTCAGTATAATGACTCACAATTTTAATTACATTTAATACCACCGGAATGAATAACTGGAACACATTTTCTAAACGGATAATTATTAGTAAATCTGTTGACCTCGTATATCAATGCTGGGCAACTCAATCGAACATTGAAAAATGGTTTCTAGAAAGCGCAAGTTTCAACTTCGATGCTGGACAGAGAACCCCTGACGATTTTGTGCAGAAGGGAGATACATTTACATGGAAATGGAATAATTGGGACTTTACTGAAAAAGGTGACATTTTAGAAGCTAATGGAAAAGATTTGATATCCTTCACATTTGGAACTGGTGGAACGGTAACAATACAACTTAATGAAATTGATGGGAAGACAGAGGTGATATTAACTCAAAATAGCATCCCTACTGATGAAAAAAGTAAAATGGAAATTTATGTAGGATGCAGCACCGGCTGGACATTCTGGCTTACCAATTTAAAGGCGTTTTTGGAGTACGGAATTACTTTACATGCAAAAGGTTTAAAACAAGAAGAAACCAGGGATTTAGTTAACAGTTGATATTATTAGTATTTATTCACTTTTTCTTTAAAAAACAAAAAGATGGCAACACAATCAAAGAATCCATTTACTTGGGTAGAAATTTATGTGGAAGATATGAGCAGGGCTCAAAAATTCTATGAAGAAGTATTGCAAATAAAAATGACTCCGATGCAAACACCTGGTGGATTTGGAGACTTAGAAATGGTAAGCTTTCCCTGGAATGAATCAGATGCTAATATTAGTGGGGCCCTCTGTAAAACAAAGGAGATAAAACCTGGTAGTGGTGGTACATTAATTTATTTCACTAGCGAGGACTGTGGAAAAGAGGCAGCAAGAGTTGAAGCTGCTGGTGGACAATTATTGCAGCAAAAAGAGCCTATTGGTGAGCATGGATTTTGTAGCATTTGCATGGATACGGAAGGTAACACTATCGGTTTTCATTCTAATAATTAAAAGGTGAAAGGAAATCTGCCCCGAATTTGAAGTAGACAAATTCCCTGCGCAATGTTTCCGAAATCACCCAGCAAACAATCCAAAACTCGTCAGATTTTTTCTTTTATTCGGAATACTTGAAACAATGCTTAAACCATAAAAGGACGCAGTTTCTGCGTGACAAATCGCTCCAGCCTTTAGCTCATTTTCCTTAGACACTTTATCTGCTGCGTGAGAAGTGCTAGAGCAGGTAATCAACGTAGCATTTGGGAAATTCTCAGCAATAAACCTTTTGCTTTCTCCAAAGGCTTTTTCGTGGGAATATAGTTTCACTATATCCTTGAGTTTTATTTGCGGTTTTGAACAAACGCACAATTTTACCTCATATTCCATCTCGTCTAGCAAGGTGAAATTCTTGTTAATTTCATTTTCATGGTTTTCAACGACTCCAGCTAAAGTGTTATACAGCGCAATCCAACCGAGATGTCCAGCTTGAACTGCTTCATAAATCCCAGCAAAACTTTCACAAAATTCTATTTCTTGTTGGCCACCTAAATATTCAACACAAGAAAGATGATGAAATGAACCTTTGGGTCCCAGCGTATAAATTTTCTTCTTATTCTTCATTATAGATTTCAGTTTGGATCCTTATGGACTCATCGTGAATACTTTGATAAACAGATTTCACAAATTGAGCATCCAAAAACAATTTTTCTCCCCATAAAGGACGGTTTTCTAGAATTTTATTCCAACGTTCCAATTGAAATATAGCCACATTTTTTTCTTTTTTATACTGCCCTACTTTCTTAACTAATTCCAACCTTCTAGATAACACTTCTAACAATTCCTTATCTGTTTCATCAATTTGGTCTCTTATCCCTTCCAACTCATTTCTAAAATCCTTATTTGGAAAGCTCTTCTCTCGGATTTTAAGTTGGTTTAGCATTTCTTTAAGCGCTAATGGAGTCAGCTGCTGAGCAGCATCACTCCATGCCTCATCAGGATTACGGTGTGATTCAATAATTAGACCATCATACTGTAAATCCATTGCCTTCTGTGCGATTTCAAAAAGTAGATCTCTTTTGCCTGCAATATGGCTTGGGTCATTGATCAGAAGGATTTCAGGATAACGTGACTTAAGTTCTATTGGAATTTGCCATAGAGGAATATTCCTATAGATACTTTCTTGATAGGTAGAAAAACCTCTATGAATTGCGCCTAGTTTTTGGATTCCCACAGCATCAAATCTCTCCAATGCTCCAACCCATAAAGCCAAATCCGGATTAATGGGGTTCTTCACTAAAACAGGGATATCATCAACACCTCGCACCGCTTCCGCAATCTCTTGAATATTAAAAGGATTAACAGTAGTTCTTGCTCCTACCCATAAAATATCAATATCGTTTTTTAATGCTAAGTCTACATGTTCAGCAGAAGCTACTTCTATTGCAAATTGCAAGTGTGGATATAGCTCTTTAGCCTTTTTAATCCAGGGAAAAGCCATTTCACCTACACCTTCAAAGCTGTTAGGTCTAGTTCTTGGCTTCCAAACCCCTGCTCTAATAGTTGTAATACCACTCTCCACCAATCCATCAACCGTTTGTATCAACTGTTCTTCTGTTTCCGCACTGCAAGGGCCAGCAATTACCCACGGTTTCCCTGTTGAATACCAATTTTTAATCTTCATAAAATTTTAAATAAAAAGATGCAATTTAATCAATTTAACAAAAAGGACGTGACATCGTTTTCCTTATATTTGCGGACTTAAATTAATTGTATGGAAGTAACAACAAACCCAATTTTTGATGATGTATCCATTGCCTTCACCAGCAAGTCAGATCGACAATTAAGAAAAGCATATTGGCTTTTCACTTTAATGGGGAAAGGATGGTTAGTAGCTATTGGTAAATTTTTTGTGAAGCTAGGATTTGCTTTGCATCTACCCATCAGCAAATTGATCTACTGGACGGTTTATGACCAGTTTTGTGGAGGGGTAACTATCAAGGATAGCCAAGGCACTATTGATGAGCTGTCTTCTCACGGAATAGGAAGCATTTTAGATTATTCCGTAGAAGGGCCAAAAATGAAAAAGGATTTGATAAAACTATGAATGAAATCCTGAGAACGATTGATCGTGCTGCTAATGATGATAATATCCCCTTTTGTGTATTTAAACCATCAGGTATTGCTTTAGGGAAAATCTTCACAAAAATTCAGGCCGGTCAGAAATTGACGGAGAAAGAAGAGGGAATCCATCAACGGAATATTGAAAGATTTGAGAAAATATGTCAAGCAGCTCATGATCAAAATGTAAGAGTATTAATTGATGCAGAAGAAAGCTGGTTGCAAGATCCAATAGATGAGGTAGTGTATGAAATGATGGAAAAATACAATAAAGAAACTGCCATCATTTATAATACTTACCAAATGTATCGTGCAGATATGTTTGAGAATTTGAAAAAAGCACATAAAAGAGCATCTGAGAAAGGCTACTTCATTGGTGCAAAATTAGTAAGAGGTGCCTATATGGAAAAGGAAGCGGAAAGAGCAGAAGAAATGGGGTATCCTAATCCCATCCAAATTTCGAAGGAAAGAACTGACATAGACTATAATTCTGCCTTGGAGTATTGTGTTGAAAACTTAGATAATTTTTACGTATTTAACGGTACTCATAATCAATATAGCAACTATTTTCTAGCTTATATGATGGATAAGCATGGTATTCAGCCTAGTGACCAGCGAGTACATTTTGCTCAACTCTACGGCATGAGTGACAACATCTCATTTAACCTTGCTGACAAAGGTTATAATGTAGCCAAATACGTCCCATATGGGCCGGTAAAAGCAGTTATGCCCTATTTGTTCAGAAGAGCAGAAGAAAATACAGCAGTTGCAGGTCAAAGCAGTCGAGAGTTTTCATTGATAAAGGAAGAAATTCAGAGACGGAAGGAAGAAAGAAAGAAAAAGTAGTATTGACTGTTGGAGGATAGTACTGGAAGTTTTTCAGAGTATCTCCCACTGAAATTTATAATTGCAAATATGACACATAAATTAATTATCATCTTAGGTAGTATTTCAGGAGCAATAGCAGTCATCTTAGGAGCTTTTGGAGCTCACGCATTAAAAGACAATTTAAGCGCAGCGGGAAGGCTAGAGACATACGAGACTGCTGTCAAATATCAAATGTACCATAGTTTGGCCTTGATTCTATTAGGGATTTTGATGCTTCATTTTCAACACCGACTATTAAGCTACGCTTCATATTCGTTCCTGTTGGGAACAATTATTTTTTCTGGAAGTCTGTTTGCACTTTGCGCCACGGGAATCTCTAAATTAGGAGCAATTACGCCTATTGGAGGCGTCTTCTTAATAGCTGGATGGGTTCTTTTAGCAATCGGGATTTATAAAACTGCCTAGGACTCAAACCGTATAGCTTCATATGGCGAATTCAATTAAGTGTAAAAATTGTGGGGAATGGAACAATATTGAAGGTTCGGAGCAGCAGAAATGTTCAAATTGTGGAGCACCTATACAAGACCCTAAACAAGAAAGACTAGAACAAATCAAAAAATACAAACAAGAACAGCTGGATAAATGGATGTTTACCATCAGAGAAGATGATAATGCGTTTATTAGGTTTTCTAAAAAAGCTGGTAATATCTCATATATCGTAATTATGTCGATAGTTGGATTTTTCGCTTGGTTAGCAGCTGTTCTACCTATATAATTATGACTTTTCAGACCCTAAAAAATCCATTGGTCTACATTACCATGATTTTGTTTTTGACCAATCAGATGATTGAGAATTGGCTTAGTTTTACGGTCCCTGTTATCCATGCCTATCTTGACGACCTTCTTTGCATGCCGGTAATCCTTGGTCTAAGTACACAAATAATTCAATGGATTCATCCCCTGAGGGATCTTTATCACTTAGATAAGAAGGCTATAACTATCGTGGTATTGTTTTATAGTATTCTATTTGAAGGAATTCTACCAATGGTAGAACTCTCCACATATACGGCCGACTGGATTGATGTCATTTTATACTCTCTAGGCGGCTTTACCTATTACAATCTGATTAGTAAAAAAGTAAAAAGGGATTATTTGGCGTTATTGTATAAACTGTAATTCTTATTCATTTATATTTCGCTCACTCAATTATTATCACTTTGCATCTTTTTTCTGTGATAAAAGATGCAGTTCGCAACTCTGCATTCTAAGTTCTCCTACAACCCATTTGAATTCATAGGATCTTTCCTAACCAAGTAGAATTAAATACAGCATCCTTAATTCTCTTCTTCGGCAAATTTAGTTTCTTGTAGTTTATCGTTGAAGTAAATTTCAGTTTTCAACCATTTACCAGCTTGATTAAAGTATTTCCATTCCTCCACTTTTTTGTTGCCAGCATATTTTCCGCTTATGGCTACTTTTCCATTTTCATGATATTGAAAGTATTCTCCATGTGCTTTTCCAAATTTATAAATAGTAGTTTCCCTTTTTTGCTCGTCTGGATAGTAAGATATTTCCAATCCAGATTTTTTACCTACTTGATAATTTACTTCATATTTAAGTCCTCCCCCATTATAATATTCTGCATACATCCCATGCAATTGACCATTACTATAATTTTCGATCTTTATTAAATCTTCATCTTCATTATAAAATGTCCACTCCCCAAACGGCTCGTCACTTTTGAAGTATTGAGTCGACTTCAGCTTACCATTTTGCCACAATTCTTCAACTTCTCTATCATTTCCTTCATTGGAATAAACAGTTTTCACTTGTAAGTTTCCATTGCTATCGTACTCTAAAAAATTCCCTGAAAGAAAGCCATTTTTGTAATTGCGCTCAACTTTTACAGTTCCGTCAGAATAATACGAAATGTTTTCACCATCTAAATTACCTTCTTTATAAGAACCAATTAAAAGCAAATTACCTGCTCTGTCAAAGGTTTTAAATTCACCAGACTTTACACCCTTTTGATTTTCAAAAACTGTTTCCAACTGACCATTATTAAAGAAAGTTTTAAATTCACCACTCAATTCCCCATTTACGTAATGCTCCTCGGTTTTCATCTTCCCATTGGGGTAGTAGCGCTGGCTGATACCATTTGGCTCTCCATTTTTATAATTAATTCTCTGGGCTAAGATTCCATCTTTAAAATACTCCAAGACTTCCCCATCAGGCTTCCCATTTTTAAAATCACTTTCGCTTTTGAGTTGTCCTTCTGGATAATACAGCTTGAGTTTACCATTTAAGGTATCATTCTTAAAATTGGCTTCTTGCAAAGTATTACCTTTTTTACCATAAACTATTGTTTTTCCAGTTCGACTTCCTTTTACAAAGTTAGTCGTTCTCATTAAAGTCCCGTCAGGATAGTACATTTCAAAAACACCATCTTCTTTACCATCCTTAAAAATGCCCGTGGCCATCAGTTCACCACTTTCGTAATATTTCTTATACTCCCCCTGGATTTGGCTAGTATCTCCATTGGCAATGAAGTAAACCTCTTTGGTTGAGGTACGATCAGTGCTATCATAATAATTGGAAATTTTTTGCAATTCTTGAGCGCACAATAATTGAGTTGTAAACAAAAAGAGAAAAAGGGGGAAGAGGAAAGCTCGCATGAAAAATTATTAATGTGGTTAATAAAAAACAGCTTGCAAAGATAACTTACAAGCTGTTAAAATATTGTAGAATGACTTAATTGTCAGTTAAGTTCCATATTGTGTAGATGAATATAAAATCATCAAACAAGGGAATGCCTTTACAATTTCTCAATTACAATAGCTGAAGCACCGCCACCGCCATTACAAATACCCGCTACACCTATTTTACCATTTTTTTGGCTAAGGACAGAATGCAAAGTCGTCATAATTCTTGCACCTGAAGCTCCTAAAGGATGCCCTAAAGCAACTGCACCACCAAATACATTAACTTTTTCAGGATCTAAACCTAATTCCATATTATTAGCAATGGCTACAGCAGAAAATGCCTCATTAATTTCATAAAAATCGACTTCCTCTTTGCTAACACCTGCTCTTTTCATAGCAATAGGAATTGCTAGAGAAGGAGCAGTAGTAAACCATAGTGGATCCTGTGCGGCATCACCAAATCCTCTGATTTTAGCAATTGGCTTTATACCTAAAGCATCAGCTTTTTCTTTGCTCATGAGAACCAATGCTGAAGCACCATCATTGATGGTGGAAGCATTTGCAGCAGTGACTGTTCCGTCTTTTGCAAAAACTGGTCTTAGGCCTGGTATTTTTTCAAATCTAACATTTTTGAACTCTTCGTCTTCAGAAATTACCAAGGGATCACCTTTTCTTTGAGGAACCTCAACAGGAACAATTTCTTCCTTAAAGCTTCCGTCTTCAGTAGCTTTTGCAACTCTCTTGTAGGAATTGATCGCATATTCATCTTGCTGTTCACGAGTAATTTTCATCTCTTTGGCAGTATTGTCTGCACAGTTCCCCATTGGAAATTTATTGTAAACTTCCCAAAGACCATCATTCAAAAGACCATCAACTAATTCGCCATTTCCGTACTTATAGCCATATCTAGCTTTTGGGATATAGTAAGGAATGTTAGACATACTCTCCATTCCACCTGCAACGATAGTGTCAGCATGACCTAACATGATACTCTGAGCACCGAACATCACAGATTTCATTCCGGATGAACACACTTTATTTACGGTTGTACACGGAACATTAAAGCCTATACCAGCACCTATAGCCGCTTGTCTGGCTGGGGCCTGTCCAAGGTTAGCAGACACTACATTTCCCATGAATACTTCATTCACTTCTTTAGCGTCTACATTGGCTTTAGATAAAGCTCCTTTAATAGCGGCAGAACCAAGTTGTACAGCACTTAGGCTAGCTAAACTTCCTCCAAAACTTCCGATTGGTGTCCTTACTGCGGACACAATATATACTTCTTGCATTACAATTTTATTTTAGTCGTTTCAATGTAAAATTAATTAAAATAAGCTTGGGATAAAACCTGAATCAAAATTACCAATCAGGTTTGCCCGAATCTTGTTTTTTGGTCGCTTTCTTCCTCAATTGCTGAAAATATTGAGACTCTTTATTTCTTAAGGCCTCCAATATCATTTGAGCCTTTTCTTCGGAAATATTCATTTCTTCTAGCTTCTGTTTCGCACTTGGTTTCATATCCTGCTCTTCCCCATCTTTTTGTTCCTCTCCCTCTTTTTGTTCCTGTTGCTTTTGCTCTTCCTGCTCTTTTCCTTTTTCCTCCTTATTTTGCTCCCCGTCTTGCTGCTCAGCATCATCTTTCTGTTGCTGCTCCTCCGATTCTTTATCTTCTTGGCTCTTTTCTTGATTCTCGTCTTGCTTCTGATTTTCAGAGTCTTGATTTTCCTTATTTTGTTGGTCCTTATTTTCTTGATCTTGTTCCTCCTGATCTTTATTCTCTTGATTTTGGTCTTGATTCTGATCTTGATTTTGCTTTTCTTGCTCTTGCATTTTCTTTTTGAGCAACTCATAATTATAACGAGCCTTACTATTGCTAGGATCTGCTTTCAAAGCCTCTTTAAAAAAAGACAGGGCACTTTCATATTCCTTTTGCATTTCAGAAAGATTACCCATTTGTAGCATAGATCTAGATTTTAATTTGGCGTTCTCAACATCAGAGACCCTCCTATAAGCATCAAATGCATTGACTGTATCCTTCAACTGAAAATAGGCGTGAGCCCTATTCAATTCAGCCTCAGGACTTTCATATCCCAACGAATCTAAAAGGTAAGTATAGTGTTCTACGACTTTTTCATAATTGCCATTTTTCAAAGCCTGTTGTGCTCTTTCTTTGGCAGCATTTGCCTTGGCTATTTTTCCTACAGGATCAATAGCAGCAAGTTGAAAAGAAGTAAAAAACCCTAGTAATATGAATACAAAATTCTTCATATTTTAATTATTTTAAGTGTGGTTACTAAATCTAATAACAGCAAAATGATGGCTGCAATCAAAAAATAAAAATATTTATTAGCTGATACATCAACAGTTTTGGCATCTTTTAATTCCCCTTCTATATTATTAATGGTAGCAATTAACCTTCCCACTTCATTTTCACCTTCATTAATCTCAAAATATTCGCCATCTGTTTCATCTGCAAGATTCTTTAAAGATCGAGCATCTAATTTGGTGATTATTTCATTTCCACTTCGATCTTTTCTAAACCCTCTTCGAGTTCTGATTTTACTACCTTCCTCAGTACCCACTCCTAGTGAAAACAATCGAATTCCAGACTCATTGATTTTGGTTACTGCACTTTCCGTGTCATCCCCAAAATCCTCACCATCGCTAATAAGGATGATGATTTTTGATTTTTGCTGATTAGAAGGGCCTTCCTCTGACGTTAATTTTTCATGTGCCATTGTTAAAGCCCCTCCAAAATCTGTACTGCTTCCTGGAACCAAACCTGTATTCAATGTCTCAATAAATAGATTGAGAGCATTTTGATCATATGTTAATGGACATTGAACAAAAGCCTCAGACGAAAAAATTAGCAAACCAATCCGATCAGAATTAAAAGCATCGACTATGTTTTTCAATTCATATTTAATTTTTTCAAGTCTAGTGGGTGCAACATCATAAGCATCCATGGAAGCGGATAAATCTACTGCTATCATAATATCCTTCCCTACTGCCTTAATTTCCTTTTTATCATCGCCAAAGGAAGGTCCTAACAGGGAAATAATAAGCAAAGTAAATACAGCAGACCTTAACAAAAATTTTGGCAAAATATTGGAATAGGCTTGACCAACTCTTTTAGCTACAGAAAAAACCCGAAAGGTATAAGTCAGATAGAGTACTAAAAAAATAATTATAAATATAATCTCTTCCGCCCCGAGGGAGTGAATCCAAGTCATAGATTTAAATTTTTACAAAAATATAAAAGCAAATGTAAAGGGCAACATTGATTTGGTTCTAAGATTTGTAAAACGACAGAAAGAATGTCTTGTTATAATTTTCAGGATTAATATTAAACGGATTTTTATACCTCAGACATTTCAAACCGTCAGGTAGACAATTCATATTATTAATGAGCATTGAAAATGAAAAAGTGATTTAATAAATATTGAAGAATTAATTTACTGGCATACAGCGGGATGAAAACAATATCTAAAAAAAGTTAGATTTATTTTGATTCTGATTTGGTAGAGACGGAAAACTTCCTTTATATTTGCATCACTTTTCGGAAACGAGGAGGGGATTTGAGTTAAACAAAGCCCGGAGAGGTGGGTGAGTGGCTGAAACCACATGTTTGCTAAACATGCGTACGTGTTAAAGCGTACCGGGGGTTCGAATCCCCCTCTCTCCGCAGAAAGTTCTTAGTACAAAAGAGAGATTAACAGTAAAATCTCGGGGTGTAGCGTAGCCCGGTATCGCGCCTCGTTTGGGACGAGGAGGTCGTAGGTTCGAATCCTGCCACCCCGACTATTAGAGTTTAAACACTCACAAAAACCCCTTAAATTCAGTTTTAAGGGGTTTTTTATTTTATTTGTTTTCAAATAATACCAAATAAAAGCATTTGCCGAGTGAACAATTCGGTGAACACCAAAATTTGGCTGGTGAACACTTTTATTTTAAGTTTACAGTTGTTGTCTGCTGCTAATACTATTTAGTTGCTTTTGTGTCAGTGCTCATTTTGAGCAATAGGTAATGTTTAACCTAAAATTACTGACATGCAAAGTACATTTAACATCTCGTTTCTAATCAGAAAAGCCAGAGGTTCTAAAGAAAACAGAACCATCTATGTTCGTATTAATGTAAATGGAAAAAGAGCTGAGTTTTCCTCTCAGCAGTCCATCCATGAGAAACATTGGGATTCAAAAAAATGCTTTCCAAAGAGCAACACAATCGAACTCAAAAGAATATGTAATCACCTAGACAGAATAAAATTCAATCTGTCTGAAATCTATCGTGAACATATTATTCAAAACCCTTCCATTTCTTCAAAGGATATCAAAAACCTGTTTTTAGGAAATGGACCCTCGGAGGATAATTATCTTTCAGATATTCTCACTTACCACGAAGAAAAAATGAAAAACACATTGGCTCCAGGTACACTAAAAAACTATGGTGCAACAGAAAATTATTTAAAACGATTTTTAGCAGCCAAGCATAAAACGGATGACATCAAATTAAAAGACATAACTAGTAAATTCGTCTTTGATTTCGAATATTACTTGAGAACATCCAAGCCCATTGATCATCACAATCCACTTTCTAATAATGGAGTAATGAAGCATATGGAGCGCTTTAAGAAACTAATCAATCTCGCAATGAAAATTGAGTGGATTGAAAAGAATCCATTTAGAAATTTCACTCCAAAATTCGACAGAGTTGAAAGAGAATTCTTAACCGAAGCAGAATTAACCAAAATTAAAGAAAAAGATTTTGGAAGAAGGTTAGAGCAAGTAAGGGATATTTTTGTGTTTAGCTGTTATACAGGATTATCCTTTATAGATGTAGCCAACTTATCCGAGGAAAATATCATAATTGGAATGGATGGCGAGAAATGGATCTCAACCCACCGACAGAAAACTTTTAACAAAGTATTTCTTCCATTACTACCTCAAGCCGAAGCAATATTGGAGAAGTATAAAGACAATCCGCAAGCTCAGCACAGGGGTGTGCTACTTCCAGCAGCGTCCAATCAAAAAACAAACGCCTATTTAAAGGAGATTGCCGACATCTGCGAAATCAAGAAAAAGCTAACCTTTCATATAGCGCGTCATACCTTCGCTACAACGGTGACTTTAACCAATGGCGTTCCTATTGAAACGGTGAGCAAGATGCTTGGCCATACAAAACTGGCCACTACTCAAATTTATGCCAAGGTAGTAGAGAATAAAATCGGTACTGATATGGCGGCACTTAAGAAAAGGCTGAGCAACAACGAATTAGTAAAAAAGGCAGATTGATCTGCCTTTTTTTGCTTTAAGGGCACAATAAATATAATATTAATTAGTTTGTTTTATTGTTGTTTAACTACTGTAGTATATTTATGAATATTGATATAGTAATAAACAATTATAAACGAACCAATATTTCAGTCAAAATAGAACCAATGCTCCCCACTTTTGAACCAAAATTATTACAAACTCAAACCTTAGTGAAAAGTGAAGTATGAATTACAGTTATTTGACTATATCGTAAATGAATATTTTAATTCAAAAAACAATAGACCGCCTCTAAAAGAAGAAGAATTTAGAATATGGGCCGAAGACCTTGAGAGAGAAGAAGAGAGGATTAAACAATCCTTTATGATGTTAGCCTTCAGTGAAATTGAAGATAAGATCATCGAGCGTCAAATACAGCTTTATCAACAAAAGCTAATCCTAATTTCCAATCATATCTCACAGCAAGTCGGTTACCTATCGATCGAATATGAGCTTCAGTTAAAAGATGGAGATTACCTTTCTCAACTGGGTTTAATACTTATTGATTGTATCACAGCATTATTGACTTTCATTGAAAAACACTTTACCAAATACTTTAGCCAGGATAGTCAAATTCCTACATCCTATTTTATCAATTCGCAGAATCAATTGAGGAATCAACTAGTAAGAGTTAAAGAATTAGGTAAGCTAAAGAAAATTGATTCCTCGCTCCTTAAGATTATCAATCATCATATCAATACATTTATTGACAATCCAAAAAATGCTTCCTACAGAAAACTCATTTATTGCAAAACCTTCCTCGAGGAAATTGAAACGATTCTTTCAAGAGATTTAAAAGGCATTCGGCTTGAGAAGCAATTTATTTCAAACTTACTCTACTTGAATTTTAATGTATTTGCAATTTACAACTATATCAGCCTCAGGATAAAGAAAAACTATCAATCTAAATCTACTTATAGAGAGCAATTATTGCTTCTGCAGCTGTTCAAAAAGCTCATCAATCAATCACAAGTGAAACCTGATTTCGAATTCAACCAGGGTGTAGAAAGTCTAAAAGCAAGCCTAATAAATTGGGTCAATGAAGAGATATTCTTTTTCAAAGAAAGGAAGCAATTGGCAATTAAATTTAACCATCACCACACATTGATCAACAGGCCAGTATCAAACACCAAGATTTATAGCAAATTATCCGTAGGTCAATTAGCTTATTTAATGAAATTATTAGCAAACTCAAACATTATTGCTCCTGAAAATACCTCGAAGTTAGTAGAGTTCATTTCTAATAATTTCTCTACTAGTAGTCAAAAAGATATCTCACTCAAAAGCTTAAGAAACAAAATCTATTCTCCTGAAAATACCACCATTGAAAATGTTCAGGAAATAATGGAAACCCTGGTAGAAAAAGCCGAAAAAGATAAATCTTTAAATTAATTTAAATTTTTTTCGACCAAAATCGCTATTTCAAGCAAATTGAAGGGGGTTGCAGGGGGTTGCACAACCCCTTTGCAACTGTTTTCGCATTCCTCCTTTTTGCAGCTTTGCCATGACAACAAAAACAACTAAAATTTATGGCAGCAGAAGTTATCACAACAGACGACTTACGCGAATTCAAACTCGAACTCGTGGACGAATTCAAAAAGCTCCTTTCGGAGCAAAAAGGAGTTTCAACCAAAAAATGGCTGAAATCAGATGAGGTTAGAAAACTCCTGGGCATTAGTCCAGGAACACTTCAAAATCTCAGGGTAAACGGCACTTTGCCTTTCACTAAAATGGGCGGGGTTTTATACTACGATTCTCAGGACATTCACAGCATTTTGGAACAAAACAAAATAAGCTGATGAATACTCAAGAAAACTCAGTAAAGGAACCGGTGAATTTCATTCACCAGTTCCTATCAGCAATGGATAAAATTTCTGAAACTCCTGAAATGAATCCGTCTCATGTTAGTCTCTACATTGGCTTGTTTACTATTTGGAATTATAGCCATTTTAAAAACCCTATTTCCATCAGTAGAAAAGAGGTCATGACGGTTTCAAGAATAGGCTCAAAGCACACTTATCACAAGTGCTTAAAAGACCTCCACAAAATGGGCTTTCTGAAATATTTTCCATCTCACAATCCCATGAAAGGTAGCCTAATAGAGATGTTCATTTTCGGTACAAGTACTGAACAAGTACTGAACAACCTTAGGGGCAATATCGGGACAAGTACTGCACTAGCTGGGGGCAATAGTGGTACAAGTAGTGAACAAGTAGTGCACCAGCTTAGGGGCAAAAGTGGTACAAGCAGTGAACAAGTACTGCACCCTTACATAAACAATACAAACTATATAAACAATAAACAAGATATATATGAAGAAAATAAAAAATCAGAAAAGGAAAAAAAAGGAAAAACTAAAAGCAGCACAAATTCAAGAGCTTCAGCTCCAGTCTCGGATTCTAGCGAAAACGCATCACCAAAAGATTCGCGTTTCTCACCACCATCAAAAAAAGAGCTAAAAGATTTCTTTGAAAAGCAAACCGAAAAATATTCTATTCCGGTTCGCTTCGCTCCCGTGGAGGCTGAAAAATTTTTCAATTATTATTCAGCAAAAGGCTGGAAAGTGGGCTCAAAGTCACCCATGAAAGATTGGAAAGCAGCTGTCCGAAACTGGCTCTTGAATTTCAAAAAATTCAATGGCATTCAAGACCAGGAAAACGAAGCTGGCAAACTCCACAACAATGAACAAAAAAGTTATGACATACCTCTCTGACCTCCGAAGCCTTGGCGAAGGAGGTCTATATCTCATTCAAAATCAATGATGAAATGGAAAACTATGGTACTCAATTAGCTTTTAGCACAATCCCAAAGCGGGAAGGAAGGGCAAAATGGCGGGCCAGCGCTGGCTTCGCGTATGGCAGCATCATTTTGCCTTGATTTTTGCCATACTTTTTATCAAGAAAAAGTATGAGTAAGAAAGCACAACAAAAAGATTTAAAAGATGAAAATAGAATTAGTTATTAAAAATGGACAATCAACCTAAAAACTACTCCTCCACCAAATTCCAATTTGAAAAATGCATTGATTTTCTGCATAAGGCAGGTCAATCAGAATTTGGAGATCATTTTAAAGTTTACCCTGCAGACTATGAAATCATCTTCAAAATACTGGCGTATTTTTTCGAAGATGAAAAGCTATGTAAGCAGTACAAACTTTCAATAAGAAAAGGACTTCTTTTGACTGGCCCAGTTGGCTGTGGTAAAACAACCCTCATGATGCTATTCCGCCACTTCCTCCACTCAGTCCATAAATACCCAGTTAAATCAACAAGAGAAATTTCTTACGAATTTCTCGACCATGGTTTTTCCATCATCAACAAATACTCAAAAGCCCACTTCCAACGCTACCAAGACCAAATGGTGCCACGAACCCTGTGCCTCGATGACCTCGGCTTGGAATCCACAATCAAGCATTTCGGCAACGAGACCAACACTATAGCTGAAATACTTCTTAATCGCTATAGCCTTTTCACCTCCAGAGGAATGATTACACATGCTACAACCAACTTAAATCCTGATGAATTGGAGAATCTCTATGGAAACAGAGTAAGGTCACGAATGAGAGAAATGTTTAATCTCATCTCGTTTAATTCAAAAGACAAAAGAATGTAGCATTGCACAATATACATATCTCTACTCCCTTAAAGCATCATTTTAATCCAATGACATTATTAGGAAGCCTTACTTTCTATTTTTACTTTATCAATAATATCTAGAATATCTTTTTCAATTGGCATGGATTGCAACGGAGGAACATTAGCTCCCCCTGTATTCCCCACAGGAATCCTTCCCACAAAAGATTTCACACCCCCTACAAGTAATCTAGGTATCTGCCCAATAATTTCTTTAGTGCTTTTTATTCTTATGCCAAATTTTAACATCAACCAATGAACTTCGGAATGTTGAAAAGGATAGGGCTGGCCTAAGACATGAGCCCGTTCTAACTGTTGCCAGGCTTTTGGCAATTCTTTTTTATTTAAGTATTCCCTATATAATTCCAATTCTTTGCAGTAATAAATTTTGAGTCTTTCAGGCATTAATGTATTGAAATTCATATCAAAATATTTTTTGAACGAAAATACAGGATAATTCAATGCAGTGGAATTGCAATTATTGGAAAGTAAAAATGCTTTATATTATTTCTTCAAATTGCTCTATGAACAAGTCTAGGCATACGGCCAAAAATATAATTAAAGTTTGAAATTTTTCAAGCTTACCCACTATTAACAATCCATTTACAACTCAACTAGCGCATTTCCCGCAAATACCCTTTACTACCAAATTCGCCTCTTCTGATATGAATTTTTGTGGTAAACTAATCTCTGGGATTTTATATTTAGGTAGGCAAATGGTCTCATTACATTCCTTGCAATGAAAATGGACATGCAAGTCTCGCTCTAATTCACATTTGCAACCATCTTCACATAATGCATATTTGGGCGCACCTGTACCGTCATCAATGCTATGGACTAGCCCATTTTCCTGAAATGTTTTAAGCGTGCGAAATAAGGTCACTCTATCAGATTTTTCAACCTCCTTTTCCAAATCAGTCAAACTAATGGCAATTTCTTGATCTAGCAAGGCTTCTAATACCAACAGACGCATAGCCGTTGGTCTAATATTCTTTTCTTGTAAATTCTTTTCAAGTTCCCTTATTTTCATTTCTTGATCTTTAACAATCATCTAACTCACAATTTTCCTCCATGCTTTCAGTTTCAATCGTAATATGATTAACAGATTCATCCTTTAATTCATTACGAGCTTTTTTCTTGATCTCTGAAAGCTCCGATAATCTAAAATCTTCTTTCAATCTTATGTGAATACTCATAATATGATAATTTCCGTCCAAAGACCACACATGGCAATCGTGCACATCTTTAATCTCATCAATCACTTCCAATTTCTTCCGTATTTTATCAATTGATACATCAGAAGGAATTCCTTGCATTACAACGAGCAAACTCTTTTTTAGATTCTTATAGACATTGTATAGCACGAATAAGGATATTAATACAGAAAGCAATGGGTCAATAAATGGAGCATCAAAATACATCATGATAATACTACCTATAAACACAGCAACCCAGCCTAATACATCCTCCAGTAGGTGCAATGAGACTACTTTTTCATTCAGAGATTCACCCTTTCTCAGTTTAAAGACAGCTGCTCCATTCACGATAATGCCCAGTATAGAAAGGTACAACATTCCTTCTACATTGGTTTCTTCAGGATTGAAAAGACCGGGAATTGCCTTAGTTAAGATAAATACGGAGCCCACGACTAATACTATGGAGTTTATGATAGCTCCTAACAGGGAAAACCGTTTATATCCAAACGAAAAGGTCTTTGTTCTGCCTTTTTTGGACAATTTTTGAAAATACCAGGATAGCCCCAAGCTCAGGCTATCTCCCAAATCATGTAAGGCATCAGATAAAATAGCCAAACTATTGGTGTACAGCCCCCCAATAATTTCAATTATCGTAAATGCAAGGTTGAGGAAGAAGGCTACTTTTACATTGCCTTCAGAATGATCATGTGAATGTTCGTTATTATTTCCCATAATTATTTTGAAAGATTTAAAATTCTTATTGCGCCTCGAATCACAAAGGTGAAAACTATTCCACCAATTACTAAATCTGGCCATTTACTCTCTAATAAATACACCAGTACACCCGCCAAAATCACACCGCCATTCACAATTATATCATTAGAGGTGAAAATGCTACTCGCTTGCATGTGAGCCTCATTACTTTTTGCTTTATTGATTAGCCAAAGTGTCACTAAATTTCCTGCTAGGGCTAGGATTGAAATTATAATCATCCAGTGAAACAAAGGTGTTCCACTTTCAGTAAAAAATCTTCTCAATACCTCCAAAAAACCTAAAAGAGCCAAGCCCATTTGAAAATAGCCACTTATTTTTGCCACTTTCTTTTTCCTAGCAACAGCAGCACCAACTGCCAATAAACTAAGCCCATAAACAATAGAGTCTGCTAGCATGTCCAAGGAATCAGCAACTAAGCCCATAGAGCTTGAAATCCAGCCTGTAGTCATCTCAATTACAAAAAAGACTAAATTTATTCCTAACACCCACCAAAGTACTTTTCTCTGCTGCGTATGATCAATAATTTCTGGCAAGTCTGCTTCTTGGGTGTTTACTAATTTTTCATTCAGTTGAAGTTCGGCTAGGGCGTTTTGAATGCCATCAATTTCAGCACTATGATATACCTGCAATTGTCGATGGGGAATATCAAATTCAAGCTGCTTAACCTCTTCTAAACTTTCTAGCTTCATTCGAATCATCTGTTCCTCAGAGGCGCAATCCATTTTATGTATTTTAAAAGTGCTCTTATTCATATTTTGTTAAATATTAACTGATACAAAACCGCATGTTCTGAAAATTTTGAAATTCAATCTAATGTCCATGAGAAGCCTTACTTTTATTCATCTCTGAAATCAAATAGTAAGCATCACTCCATGCGACTAGCGCCCCTGCTGGAAGTGGCTCCAGAAGTTTTATCTCAACCCATCCATCTGCCTTCAACCCAGTTCGTATTTCCACAGCTTGAAAAGTCCATTCCGTTTCACCGTCTTTTTGAAGCTCTTCTGCAAGGAAAATATAAGGCTTTCCATCTTCTTCAATAATGGCTTCCTCTGGTAATGCTATGGCTTGCTTATTACTAGTTTCAATTCTAGCATTAATATACATACCGGGGATTAAAAAATTTTCCTTCTGCTCAATTTCTGCATGAACATGTACCGCTTTTGGGTTCTGCTCAAATTTCTTACCCACAGAATATATTTTAGCAGTCAAATTTGCACCTGGCACTGAAGCAACCGAGAATTTCATTTGTTGGCCTACCTCCACTTTATGAACATCCTTTTCAAACACCATCAAATCCGCATGAACATGTTCTGTATTCACAATCATGAACATTTCAGTTTGAGGCTCAACATATTGGCCGATCTGAACTTTGACTTTTTCTATGTACCCATTTATAGGACTGACAACAGGTACATACTGATAAATTTCACCAGCCTGAATTCTTCTTATGTTTAAACTTAATTGTTTCAATTGAGCTTCATAACCCTTCATTTCTCCTTGTTTTGCTTGGTAATTTGCTAAGGTCTCCTGGTAATCCTTTCCTGAGCCTACTTCCTCCTCATAAAGGCGCTTTTGTCTTTGCATCTCTTTTTCAAGATACTGGAATTGACTATAAGCTTGTATATAGTTACTTTGAAGATTGCTGAGATTAGGGTGTGACAAAAAAGCCAATACTTCACCTTTTTTAACCTTATCTCCTTCAATCACTTTTATACTTGTTACATTGGCTCCTAATATGCCAGTAACGGTAGCTTCATGCTGTGGAGGAACTTCTAAATGTCCATTTGCCTCCACAATTCCAGATAGGTTGCGGCTAGGCAGGGAATCCACCTTTATCCCTAGGCTTTCAAACTTAAGATTGGAAAGATGTAAAACAGACATTCCTGCTTCTTTATGTCCAGCCTCTTCTGCTGATTTATCCTTCGTATTATTTTCTATTCCAGTTGATTTACTGCCACAAGCTGTAATTACTGTTCCAAAAAAGAAGAATACCAGAATATATATAATTTGATTTTTCATTGCTTTATGTTTTATAAATCTGATGATTTTATGACTTATTTTGATGTTTTTAAATAATATTCTAATTGATAGCGACTTTCTAAGTATTGGCCAAAGGCATTCCAAGAATCCACTTCTACACTGATAGCATCTTTTACATTTTGTAGAAAAGAAACATAGTCAATAGCTCCTTCTCTGTAGGCTGCAATAGCACCTTTCCGCTGTTCGGTAGCAAGTGGCAAGGCCTCTTCACGGTAATATTTCCAGGAATCGTACCATTTCAGATACTGCGCTCTAACACGATTGTATTCATTGTTCAATTTCAATTGAGTCTCTTTATAATTTTGCTTAGCAATATCCTTTTGAATTTTAGCAGACTGCGACCTACCTAGTTCAGGTGCAAAAAATAAAGGAATTTTAATACCTACCTGATAAGTATAAAACCCAGACTGGCCTGCAATTTCCTGTCTGCCATATTGCCCTTGCAACTTCGGCAGAAACTGTGACCGCCTCTCCCTTATGATGGCATCTGCCACTTCAACTTCTTGTGCCGAAATATCCAATAATGGATGACTTCTTAGAGAATCTGCCACAAAATTTAGGGGATCTTCTAATTGTTCTGATGGAATATCTGCTACGGTGAATAAGCTGTCATTAGCAAACCACAGATTCAGTCGTTGCAGGGCACTTAGGTAGTCTCTGTAGGCTTGCTCTCTTTCAATATGTACTTTGTTGGCTTGATTAGCTGTTGCTAAAAATTCTAACTTAGAAGTAGCCTCTGTTTCCAATCTTATTTTAGCCGCTCTTTCTATATCCCTAAAAACAGAATCAAGTTTATCGTAAACTTCAAACTTATTCTTTGCAGCATAGAGATTTCCCCACGCACTACTTACTTCTCGCTCCAATTCGATTATAGATAGGTCGAGTGCTTTTTCAGCTAGCGCCACTTTTTCCTTTTGAAGGTTTCGCTTAGAGGCGACACCAAAAACATCAATATTTTGCTGTTGAAAGCCAATGCTTGTATACACTCCATTGGAACCATTGCCCGCTTCTTCTCTTCCTTTGAAAATCTGAGTATTCCCCAAATCCCAAGCTGTTTTCTTTAGTACTAGTTGCTTTTCAATTTCCAGTTTTGCCGATTTGATTTTAGGATAATTCTCGACCGCCTTTTTCTTAGCCTCATCTAAAGTGATTTCAGTAAACGAATCTTGCTGAACACCTTGTGCATGGCCTGAGCTTGACAAACCAAATAATCCTCCACAAATGATAAGTATAATAATAACATTGACACTTGGTGATCTTAGTCCTTTTCTCCTGTCAATTCTTCCTTCAACAAAAGTGTAAAGCACTGGCAATACTACCAGCGTAAGCATCGTGGCAGTAAGCATCCCTCCAATGACTACTGTGGCCAAAGGCCGCTGTACTTCAGCTCCTGCGGAGGCAGAAAATGCCATCGGTAAAAATCCAAAAATATCGGTTGTTGCAGTAAGCATAATTGGTCTGATTCGTTCTTTGGTTCCTGTTAAAATTCGTTCTCTAATACTTGTAACACCTTCTTCTTTCAATGAATTGAACCGATTGATTAATACCAACCCATTCAAAACGGCTACCCCAAATAGTACGATAAAGCCTACCCCTGCTGAAATACTGAAGGGCATATCTCGCAGCCAAAGAGCAAAAACACCCCCAATTGCAGCTAGTGGAATAGCGATATAAATCATAATGGATTGCGAGAAAGATTTTAAAGCAAAGTATAACAGTACAAATATTAAGAAGAGTGCTATGGGTACAACAATCATCAAACGACTTTTTGCCCGCTCCAGATTTTCAAATTCACCGCCATAGCTTATATAATACCCGGGAGGTAAGTCAAGCTCAGCATCCAGTTTAGCTTGAATGTCTTTCACTACTGATTCAACATCTCTACCTCTTGTATTAACGCCCACATAAGTTCTCCTATAAGTATTATCACGAGAAATCTGCATGGGGCCTGGCACATAACTAATGTCTGCTACCTCTTTAATCGGGACCTGCGTACCGTCTGGCAAATCTATATACAGGGTCTGTAAATCCTCTATACTTTGCCTGTAGGCTTCATCAAATCGAATGACTAAATCGAAACGCTTTTCTCCTTCAAAAATCACCCCCGCTACTCCTCCAGCAAAGGCTGAGCTTACATATTCATTCAGCTTTTGAATGTCCAATCCATATTGCGCAATCTTATCGCGATTATAGCGCACTGTCATTTGAGGTAAGCCTGATGTCCGTTCAGGATTAACATCTCCAGCACCCGGCACAGTCTCAATAATTTCAGCCATTTCCTGTACCTTCTTAGCAAGAATATCTAAATCATCACCATATAATTTAACGGCAATATCTTCCCGTACCCCCTCTAGTAATTCGTTGAATCGCAGCTCTACCGGCTGTGTAAAAACAAAATTCACACCTGTAAGATGCGTTTCGAGCTTTTCCTTGATTTTCGTTATCAATTCATTTTTTGTCTTAGCGGAAACCCATTGATCTTTATCTTTTTCCAATATTAAATACATATCGGCTATGTCCATTGGCATGGGGTCTGTAGGTATATCTGCCACTCCAATTCGAGCAGTAACAGTTTTAATCTCAGGAAAATTTTCGAGCAATAGTTGCTCTATTTTAATCGAAACCTTTTTCGATTCGCTAAGTGAGCTGCCTGGCCTTACCAATGCCTGCATGGCAATATCTCCTTCATCTAACTGTGGCACAAATTCGCCTCCCATTTTGGAAAATGTATACCCTGCAACTCCCAGTAAAGCAATGGCTAAGATGATGACCAGCATTTTGAAACGTAAAGCCCCTTTCAGTAGCGGTATGTAGGCATTATGAATGGCGCTTATGATTTTATCGCTCACCTTTTCTAAGCCTCGCTCAAATCTGCCAAACCAATTCTTTTTATTTTGAATGGGCTTCATCAGTAAGGCCGACATCATCGGAACGTAAGTCAAGCATAGGAGAATAGCCCCTATCATGGCGAAGCCAAAGGTGTAAGCCATGGGCTGAAACATTTTACCTTCTACTCCTGTGAGAAATAAAATAGGAGCAAAAACAATCAATATAATGATTTGACCAAAAAATGCGGAACCCATCATAGTGCTACCAGCATCATAAGCCAAATCATCCATCACGCCCTGATTAAATTTTACTTTACCAGACCTAATCCGCTTTTGTACTTCATAAACAGTTCCTTCAATAATGATGACAGCTCCATCTATGATAATCCCAAAATCAATGGCTCCTAAACTCATAAGATTAGCCCAAACACCAAATTGCTTCATTAGTATAAAAGCAAATAGAAGCGAAAGCGGAATAGTAGTAGCGGTGATAATACCACCTCGTAAACTACCTAAAAGCAATACCAAGGCAAAAATCACAATTAAAGCTCCCTCAATCAAATTGGTTTTAACCGTATCAGTGGTTCTTGAAATCAAATCACTTCTGTCAATTATCGTATTGATGCTTAAACCTTCAGGAAGCGATTTTTCCACTTCTGCCATACGGTCTTTCACATCCTGTATGACCTTATTTGGGTTAGCTCCTTTGAGCATCATGATAATGCCACCAACTGCTTCTTTTCCATCCTGGGTAAAAGCTCCATAGCGCACTTGATTTCCGAAATGCACTTTTTCCGCTATATCCGCAATAGTGATAGGAATACCGTTTTCTGTCTTCACCGATATCTTACGGATATCATCTAATGATCTAATTAAACCTTCCCCTCGTATGAAGTTAGACATGTGGTTTTTCTCTATGTAGGCGCCTCCCGTATTAACATTATTTCTAGCCAGTGCCTCATAAACTTGAGAAATACTTACGTTCATGGCATTAAGCTTTTCAGGATTAATGGCTACTTCATATTGCTTGATATACCCGCCAAAAGAGTTAATATCAACTACTCCCTTCAGTAAGGTCAATTGCCGTTTTACGATCCAATCTTGTATACTTCGAAGCTCCATTGGGGAATATACCGAGTCATAGCCCTCCTCTGGCTGAATGGTATATTCGTAAATTTGACCCAAGCCTGTTGTTATCGGCCCCATACTTGGGCTTCCAAATTTATCAGGGATGGTTTCCTGTAAGTCGTTGAGCTTTTCCTGTACTAATTGCCTAGGCAAATAAGTACCCATCTCATCTTCAAAAACGATGGTTACAACTGAGAGGCCAAACCGTGAAACTGACCTAATTTCATTGACTCCCGGCAAGTTACCCATAGCCAATTCCACAGGGTAAGTCACAAACTGTTCTATATCCTCCGTGGCTAGATTAGGCGAAACGGTCATCACTTGCACCTGATTATTGGTAATATCAGGTACAGAACCCAAATTGACCGTGTACATGGAGTATGTTCCAACTCCTATGAGTGCCATAGTGAGCAGACCCACAATAAATTTATTCTTTATAGAAAAAGAAATGATTTTATTAATCATAAGACTTTTAATTAGTTATTTAAAAAGAGGAAAATGGACACAATCTAATTTGAATGGTCATCTTAGAGACCAACTCAATAGACATCACCAATACCTACTTAAAGCTTGATGAGGTGTTTATTTCCTTCAATTTTTAATGAATCATTTAGATTTTCCTCAGGCTGAAAGAATAAAAGAATCTTCCAGCTGTTAAGGCTTCTTGGAATTGCTCATTCAATCAGTATAGTAGTACTCCTTAGCAATTTCTAAATGCCAATCATTATCAAAAGGGCGCACCTATCTGTTGAATAAAGCTTTATAGACGAGGAGGTTTTAGGAAGTCGAAGATTTCAATAGTTCTGAAATCCTGATAATAGAGAGAATAAGAACCTGATAATAGATCAGGATGTGAAAATGGAATTTCTGTTATAGGAAAGAAATGGAGATGGCAGCAATGACATACACAGAGCGGTGAACAAGCATCTTCTTCCTGATTATGCTCGTGGCTTTGATTTTCATTTGCCAAATCACGATAAGAAGTGATTTCTTGATCATTATTTATTGATTTAGCATCAGAGCAGGGTATCCCGCAAAGCGTAATCAAATAAATACTCAATATGTAGCATAAAACTTTCACGAAAGCAAAGGTAGAGATTAAATCCATGCAAGGCTATTGCATTTATGCAACTAGGCAAATCAAAAATACTTGTAAACCGAAATCAAAGCCGTTTTTGATAAATCACTCTTAACATATTAAAAATTTAACTTCTCCTAATCGAGCTTCCTGCGAAACAAAACGCATTGGTAAATTTTAAACTGAACTTTTAATCTCCTCTGGAACAAGCTGTCTAACTTCTATATAATCAATTCTCAAAATATCCCTTAAAGTGGGGATAAACTCACACCCCTTACTCAGTCTCCTCCTCGGGAGAAAGATTAAGTATAGATTTCCAGCCATTAGATGCGAGCTAGTCCAATAGCCGAAATCCATCTCAATCGGTACCATTAACTTGAACATTCTTCAATTCTAACGAATAAATGGCGTGCAAAAACAATGATGTCTGATTTAAGGTTGATTACCTGTGATTTTCTGATAACACCTTAAATTACCTAGCTTTTGCTTAGTAGCCTACAAAATAAATCGCAACAAAATGGAGCAATTAGTTAAAGACGAAAAACTTGAATTAAAATATCAACCAGGAAAAGGCGCCTGGACTTACCATATTCAAATTCCGAACACAAAACACATAGTGGGGAAGTGGGGCTCTATGAAGGTTTCAGGGACAATTGACGACTATAAAATAGAGAGTCATAACTTAGCAAAAATAGGAGATCAGGATAAACTCATTTCTATAAATAGCACCATTAGAAAAGCAATCAATAAAAGCGGTGGCGACACAGTAAAAGTAACCCTCTATTTACAAACTTCCAGCGAGCAAATTACCGAAAAGGAAGTTTTAGAAACTTTCAAAGATTCAGGTGTATTGACAGCATTTAAAAAAATGCCAGAAGAAGAAAGAAATGAAATTATCGGGAAAATAATTCCTTTGAAATCAGAAGACAAGCAAGTAAAAATGATTTTGAAATACATTGACCAACTGAGTAAAAATAATAATTAAGCAGACTCCATTTGATTTGCTTTAATAGGATATTTAAGTACCTAAATCAAATTCATAATCCCTCATTTTACAACCTCCACCTCCTTCAAAACATCCAACCCCTCCAATAACCCGTTAATCTTCCGAACATGATTCCCTACAATCCCTTTATAAAACGCTAATTGCTTTTTATCATCAACAATATTTTCATACTGTTTTTTGAGCCTTTCTAACTCCTCAAACGCTTTTAAAACAGTAGGATCACTAGTCAAATCCTCCACATGCATTTGCCCATATTTAGAGACCAAAAATGTAGGATAAAACATATTCACAGCAAGATATTCCTTTGGCTCAGTGGTAAATAATTCATGAGCGCTTTTTGCTCCATAAGATTTTAAGATTTCAATTGCCTCCAGTAAAGATTCTTCCTTATTCTCAAAAACTTCATAGGCTGAATAATGAAGTGATTCAATATCATCTACAACAGTCTGGAAAGTGTTAGGTGTTATGGTATTAGGATTGGCACCTAATTCCAGGAATAGTTTTAACCGCTCAGGATCTTCACTTAATGCCAAGGAATACAAACTAGTAACATACTCATCATCATGAGCATTTATGTTCGCTTTAGCTTCTAAAACCAAGTAACGTACAATATCGTGATTTAACTTGCTGTAATAACTTCCAGTTGCCTGAAATACCGTTTCCTTATTCGAATTCCGAGCATTAATATTAGCTCCTTGGGCAATCAAAGGTTTTATCCTATCCATAAAGCCAGGCCCACTCTTTAAATTCTCATAGAGCTCATCATTCAGGGCTGAACCAAAGTCATATTGCGGTGATTTGCTTTCTTGATTTTCGAAGATGAATTGATTTAGTTTTAATACTTTATTGACTTGTACAAACTTATACAATTATCAACACTAAGACTAAACCTAAAGGTTTAGCCTTCATATAAAATTCATATATTTGAAATCAGTAATTTCAGGATTTAGTCATATCAATTAATTTTAAATGCCAATATTCAATTGAATATAAAAGATGAAATCAATGAAAGCTTCAAACTCAAAAAGCAATCCGAACACCTTTTAGAAGTAGCAAAAAAAGCAGTGGAAATGGCAATAGAACAAGATGAAAATGCTGCCTTAGCTTGGATTAACGAACAAACTAAAGACCTTGAATTAAATTAAAAATGAGCAACAACCTTAACCCCAACCAAAGCGAATTCCTGCTCTACGTTTCCCAGGCGGGGGAAGTAAAGGTAGATGTCCTATTACAAGATGAAACTGTTTGGCTTACCCAAAAAGGTATGCAAGAGCTTTTCGAAAAAGCCAAATCCACGATATCGGAGCATATTAGTAATGTATTTGAAGAAGGTGAACTGGATGAGAAAGTGGTTGTTCGGGATTTCCGAACTACCAGTCCGCATGGCGCTATCAAAGGGAAAACACAAGAAAACACCGTAAGGTATTATAATTTGGATGTGATCATTTCTGTGGGTTACCGAGTGAAGTCACAGCGTGGTACACAATTCCGTATTTGGGCAACCAAAGTTTTACGTGAATTCATTATCAAAGGCTTTGCTATGGATGACGAACGTTTAAAACAAGGTTCTGCCCAATTTGGTAAAGATTACTTCGATGAGCTGCTAGAACGAATTCGGGAGATTCGAGCAAGTGAAAGAAGATTCTACCAAAAAATCACCGATATCTATGCTCAATGTAGCATTGATTACGATCCTAAAGCAGAAATCTCGCAGACATTCTTCAAAACAGTGCAAAACAAACTCCATTGGGCTATTACGGGTCATACCGCAGCTGAAATCATTAAAGAAAGAGCGGATGCTAAAAAACCTCATATGGGTATAACCACATGGAAGAGCGCACCAAAAGGAAAAGTACTTAAAACAGATATTACAACAGCTAAAAATTACCTCAAAGAGAAAGAACTCAAGGACCTCAACCGTATAGTCACCATGTATTTAGACTTTGCGGAGCTACAAGCTGAAAGACAAAATCCCATGAAAATGAGCGATTGGATAAGCAAACTGGATGGCTTTTTACAATTTAATGATTACAAAGTTTTAAAGGATGCCGGTAAAATCTCAGCACAGATAGCCAAACAACTAGCAGAAAAAGAATACCAGAAATTCAGAGTAGAACAAGATAAAAATTTCGAATCTGACTTCGATAAAGAGGTAAAACGCATCACCAAGAAACGGAATAAATAGCATGTAAAACACCTGAGGAAATGCAAAATATTCGAATCAAATCATCCCTTCAAAATTTCAATAAATCAATAAAACCTGTCCTTGTCGATTTAAAGGAGTTAGACAAAAAGGAAATTAGAAGTGACCGGGGATTAAGAAATGCTATCGAGAAAAGAAATACTTTAGATGAACAATTGCAGACTATTTTTACCAAATCATTTTCTGATCCGGATAGTTGGTTATGGAATAATTATGAATCTTATGGCATTGACAAATTTATAGGGTGGCACTATATAGGCAAAGAAGATACTTTTCAAGATAAATGTAATAACATCAATAGAACCTTAAATAACAGGATAGAATTTTTAGATCAATTCTCATCGATACTTCCTCACTTAGATGTCATTCTGAAAAGAGAGCCTTTAATTGACATTGAAAACCCTAATATTGAAGATATTCTTTATCTGATACTTTTCAAATTAAATAATCTAAAAGGAAATAATCTAAATTCTGTCCAGTGGATTTTAGCAGGAAATGGAATTACTCTCCCTAGAGGTGATGATGAATTAAAAGAAATTATTCAAGAGCTTTTAAAGTCTTCTTTCATAACAAACGATTATAAATCATACCAAATTACCATTAAAGGAGAATTGCAACTAGGTAGATGGCAACGATCCAGAGAAAGAAAAACAGTTAAGCAAAATAAAAATTCCATTGATGAAGTAATAAAAGAACTCAAAATACTGGGCCTTGGTCAAGAAATACTATTTAATGAATTAGAAGAACTCAATGCACTAAGTAAGACCTTAAACCAGAAAAATTGGAAGCAATTGGTGAAAGGAAAAATATTTGATCTCACCTTATCAGAAATCATCAATAAGGAAACAGCTTCTTTCATAGTTTCTAAAATCTTACCAAATGAAGATTTTAAATACTTATTATCAAAAGGCAGTGAGAACTTATGATTTATCAAGTTCAAAGTAAAAAACAAACTGAAGGTCCCAGCTCATACCCAAAAACCCCATCGAGCGCGTTGTGAAGCAAAACGCGTTCAACCCGCCAGCTACAGCGAAACAGCCTGCTTGTGCCTAGTCATTTCACAAACCTGCAAATTCCCCAAGGTGGCAAAAAATTAAATCAAACCCACACCACCAGCTCCGTCTCCTTCCCTTTTGGGGAAGGATTAAGGATGAGGCTTTTTGAGAATGAACTAAGAATGGGGGCTACCGTCAATTTTAAATAGTACTTTTATGCATAATGTATCACTTTTCGATACTTTTCGCATAAAATCACTAAAGCGTTCTATCATTAAATTGATGCAGAAATCAACTCAATTCCCTCCCTTGGCAAGCGTGGTGATTGTGCCCAAACTACCTTAATTCGGTCAATAATATTGAATAGCTACAATATGCCTTATATCAAAATACTGTATTTAAGTATTTGCTTAAATAATGAACTTCATTAACTTGCATGCGTTATGGAAGTACAAATAAAGTAACCATGGATAAAAATCAATCATGTATAAGGGTATTGGCTGATGAAGTACAAATTCAGCAATGCAAAGAAAATCTCGAAGAAAACAAAGAATCATTCGGTAAGCTGAGTAGCATCCTGAATTTAGCCGGTAATGAGGTCAGACTGAAAATACTTTACCTTTTAGAACAAGAAGGCCAATTATGCCCCTGTGATCTTTCCGATATTTTGGGAATGAGTATTCCTGCAATATCTCAGCACATCCGAAAAATGAAAGACCGGAATATCATCACAGGAAAACGAAGCGGTCAAACCATTTTTTATGCAATTAATGAAGAACATTTAGAGCTTCTAAAACCCTTGTTTCAGGAAATCACAGTTGGTGACAAAAAAGAAATGATATGACTACGCAGGAAAACTCAAATATTGAATCCAATAATAACAAAAAACTTTTAGGGGCAGGATTAGTATCTGCAATTGCAGCATCAATATGCTGTATCACCCCGGTTTTAGCCCTGGTTTCAGGTGCATCTGGGATTGCTTCCACATTTTCGTGGTTAGATCCTTTGAGACCATATCTAATAGCAGTGACCATACTGGTTTTAGCTTTTGCCTGGTATCAAAAATTGAAACCCAGAACGGAAGAGGAAATAGCTTGTGCTTGTGAAGAGGACGAAAAACCCAATTTTTGGCAAAGCAAGAAGTTTCTGGGAATTGTAACGGTTTTTGCGGTGGTGATGATGGCTTTTCCTCTGTATGCTGATATGTTTTATCCTTCACAAGATCAAAAACAGACTATTGTGGTAGAAACTGATAATCTGCAAACTACCACTTTCGAAATCAAGGGGATGACCTGTAATGGCTGTGCTTCGCATGTAGAGAATGATGTTAATAAACTAAACGGTATAGTGGAAGTAGATGCGAGTTACGAAGATGCTGATGCTATGGTAAAATATGATCAATCAAAAGTAACTAGTGAAGAAATTAAGGCAGCCATAAACGGCACAGGCTATAAAGTAATCAGTCAGAAATAATTATGAAGAAATACGATTTATTTGTAATTGGCTCTGGCATGGCAGGGATGAATATCGCCAATCGCTGTGCCTCTAAAGGATTGAAAGTAGGCATAACGGATGAATTACCTTATGGTGGTACTTGCGCTTTGCGCGGTTGCGATCCGAAGAAAATTATGCTGGCAGCTACGGAATTAAGGCATTTCGCAACCAATTTGGAGGATAGAAACATCTCTGATATTCCGGAAATTTCATGGAAAGCTGCCATGAAAAGCAAACAGGAATTTGTGGAAATTATGCCTGCAAAATTAGAAAAAGGCTATGAGAAAAATGGGGTGGAGACCTTTCATTCTTCTGCCCGCTTCATAAAGGAAAATCAACTGAAGGTAGGAGATGAGATTATAGAAGCAGCTAAGATTGTGATTGCCACTGGAGCGAAAGCCCGTCATCTTGATTTTCCCGGTGGAGACTTAACACTCACAAGTACCGACTTTTTAAACTTCGAAAACCTTCCTAAATCTCTCATATTTATAGGTGGTGGCTATATAGCTTTTGAATTTGCCCACATGGCTGCTCGCTATGGCAGTAAAGTGACTATTATTCACCGGGGAGAGAGACCTCTAGAGAATTTTGATCCTTTTATTGTGGAACAAATCACTAAAGCCACGGAAGAATTAGATATAGAGTTAATACTTAACACAGATGTCAGCAAAATCGAAAAATCGGAAGCTGGATATAAAGTCACTGCAAACCCTGATGGTAATGAAAAGAACTGGGAAGCTGAAGTGGTAATTAATTCAGCAGGAAGGCTGCCTGCTATTTTTGACCTTGATTTAGATAAAGGCAATGTGAAGTTCACTCAAAAAGGAATAGTCGCAAACGAATATCTGCAAAGTACATCAAACCCAAATGTATATGTTGCCGGAGATGCAGCTGCTACTGATGGCAAGCCTCTTACTCCTGTGGCCGTGATGGAAGGTCATATTGTAGCATCCAACATTCTAAAAGAAAATAGCAAAAAGCCTGATTACAGTGCTATACCAACTGTGGTCTTTACCTCACCAGCAATGGCATCAGTAGGACTATCTGAAGAGCAGGCCAACCAAATGGGATTGGATTTCATTGTTAAAAAAAATAGTATTCCTAATTGGTTTACAGCCAAAAGGCTCAATGAAAAGACCTATGCTTTTAAAACGCTCATCGAAAAAGATAGTGGTAAAATTTTGGGAGCACACCTTACAGGACCCCATGCAGAAGAAGTTATTAATCTTTTTGCCATGGCAATTAAAGGAGGCCTGACTTCAAAAGACATAAAAACCATGATCCTTACCTATCCCTCAGCAAGTTCGGATATAGTGTACATGGTTTAATTTTTAAAATCATAAAAATAGAACTCAAATGGAAGTAGTATTAGAATCAACGATAAAATGCCCCAACTGTGGGCATGAAAAAACAGAAGAAATGCCAACAGATGCTTGTCAATTCTTCTATGAGTGTGAAAATTGTAACACAGTTTTAAAACCACAAACTGGTGATTGCTGTGTCTATTGTAGTTACGGAACAGTAGCATGTCCACCGATCCAACAAAACAAAAGCTGCTGTTAAAAAAGCTCCAAAAAACGAACGCATCAATAAACATAATACGTTCGTTTTTCCTTATTCCCATTTAAAGCTTTCTCTAAATGAATTATTAGGCAAAGACCATGCGCCTTGGCTAATTTCCCTACATCCCTTAGACAATCCAAAAAAATTAGCCAAAGCCCATGGCTCCCACAGCCGAAAGCCTTTAATTTCCCTAAAGGGTAAATCAAAGGCCCTCGGCTAACCAACCGCACTTACCCGCACAATCCTTCCCTCGTAGCTTTTGCTTTTTTCTTCTGTTAAGCAGGTAAAGAGGTAAAAAATGCAAAAGGAAGCGGTCTTTTTGGCTCCCAAGCCAAAAAGTTGTTGTTTGATATACCAGCCGCACTGCCAGGCACTATGGTGTGCTGCACTTGGGCTGCGGCAAAGGGTCTCGCCAGCATTGGCTTCAGGCTTTTAAATAAGTGTAAATTTATAAGGTATTTAAAGCCAAAAGCCAACCCCTTCGGGGCATGTGCTGTCATGCCCCTTGCAGCTTAGCCCAATTGCATCACGGCAACCTACCTGGTCTGTTCCTTTAAAATTCCGTAAACTCCATTTAAAATAAACAGCCCCCGGTTGCCAGAGTTAGGCTCGCCTGCGGGCGCCCCCGGGCTGCGGCTTGTCATGGTTTTTGTAGCCCATCGTGACCAAAGCCCCTTCAAATAAAGGCGCTTTGTCACTCCCACAGCAAGTATAATTCAGCCACGCTTTACACATCCCTTTCTTCAATGGCTGTATTAAACTTGCTTTTTCCTTCTCAACAAAAAACCACGCCAAGCCTTGTTCGCTCCGTTACTCTCCGCTCGTGGCTAGCCCCCGTTCCCTTCGGTCACTCTCGGTCTACCACCCAGGGTCGCACTCGCAGACGGCTCGACACACAGCGGATTGCAAACCATTCCGTAAACTCCATTATTTGCAACCGCTCTTCCTGCGTTCACCTTCCCACGTCTACCCGCATTAGTGCCTTGATCAAACTGTTGTGGTAATACGATAGGATAGTATTCCACATCCCTTCCCAAATTCCCCACCACCCGTTTAAGGTGCGGCTTTAGGCCGCATTGAGTTTGCCCCAGGAATTTGGATAAACTTCGATTGGAATTTTGCAGGTAAATATTTCTTCAAAAATTAAATAAAAGAGGAAAGCAAATTAGGGATGAATTGCTTTTTCGGCCGCAAGTCCAAGCCCTTCGGTTTTTTTGAAAAATCTCCTCCGCTCACCAACGGAAGTATTTTCCAAAAAAGACTTGCCCCCGAAGCAATTCCCCCTGAAAGAAAAGCTTTCTCTTTTCTTTTTTTTTCTTTTCTCTTTTGAAAATATTTCCCTGTCGTGTGTAGGTTATTTGATAGGTATTTTTTCATAGCTCACTTTACAATAAACAATTTAATAGCTTTATAGATATGTTGAAAGTAACTAGGACTTTAAAATATTTTCTCCAGCCTTTTATGAGGAGGAGGTAGCTTTCCAAAGCTAAGTTCCTGCCATAATTCCTACTTTCCAAAAAAGCTCTTTAATGGCTTTCTTGCTTCTGGAAAGTGAAAAAATCAATCCAAACATAGTGAAAGTTACAGGCATGCGGATGAGAAAGATGCAAGAGTTCGCTTTGCCGGCTACAAAAAAAATCTCCTCCGCCAGATGGCGGAAGTATTTTTTATGTGCTGCTCTTGCATCTATCTCACCGGTCCTGTGTGGATGCGCACTATGTTTAAATTAATTTTTAGAGTGCGCATCGCCAGCCGGTGGTTGGTGACGTACGTTCGTCTTCGTCCAGCGTTTAGTTTTACGCGGTTCAGTGTTCAGTCTGAAGGTTATTATTTCCTTCGGTTTTTGTGGTTTGAGATTAATTTCTCGCCATTGCCGTTTTAGTTTTATTGCCTGGTGGGTTTTGCCTGCCAGGTTTTTATTTTTTTGTTAATTCAGCTTCGTTATTCCTTTAGCAACTATTACCAACGCTGACCGATTTATGACTTTCTTTTCTTAAGAGCTTGCCATTTTAAGTAAGTTCCCGAACGCCACAACCACTCTAGTGGACCGTATAAAAAATACTTGAGCCATATTCTGCTCAATAGAATCTGGAGAACAAAAATGATGATACCGAATACAAATAATTCTGTGGCACCCCAACTACTGAAAACTGATCCAAAAGCCCATGCAGAAAACAAAATGGCACCAATGACCCCTTGCATTTCATAATTGGTTAGCGCCATTCGACCATAAGGAGATAATACGTCAAGGTATTTGCTAAAACTGCTGGTATTATACAGAATAATAAATCCCATCCCCAAAGCAGCTGAGAAAAATACTAAATTGAGATCTCCCAAAGTTTTAACCACCAACATCATCGCAGGTATATATTCATCACCCGGTCTCATTAATGATCGCACTTCTACAGCAGGAAAGAGGCTTTCAATCCAATTCACGAATAGGGCAGCTACTGCAAAACCGACAAACAGGAAAAGATTCCGTCTTTTTCTTTCACCCAGAGTCTCAAAAAAGCGGATTCTACCCACAACCAATCCTAAAATAAACAAAGCAAAAGTAAGATAGCCTCGCCCATACATACCAAACTGATAGTTCAGCTTCCCTTCAAATCTTTCAGCATAATTGTGCTTTACAGAATTAATAAAAGAGGGGTTTTGGATATGCGCTGGAATTTCCCTTGCTTCAGGAGAACCGCTTTCAGTTGGGTTTTCTGCAGTTTGCGCTTTCAAGTTACTATTATGAATCCTAGACTGGATAGCTCGAGGCGTTCCAATTAGCAGAAGAGCAGCCACCAGTAGTAAACTCCAGTTTCTCAGAGAATATAGTGGGATGAGTAAAAGTCCAAAAACGGCATATATGGAAATGATTTCAATACTGTAAAATGAATGGCCAACTACTCCAATCAGTAACAAAATGAACATCCTCCATATAAATCGCTTTCTAAAATCTATCCCTTTCTTGGCTGCCCTGTCCATCTGAATAAAAAAACTGAGTCCGAAAAGAAAAGCAAAAATATTGATAAACCTGCCCATAATCAGATTACTGCCAATCCATTGAATCGTTTTATCCATTTCCGGAAAGCGAGTTTGAGCTTGCTCAACTGAAACTTCAAATATTCCGAAATTTTGCAACATATGCATCAGAATAACACCCAGAAGAGCAAAACCCCTTAAAGCATCTAGGACTGTAATTCGTTTTAAAGGTTGGGTTAATGTGGTGGGCTGACTTACATTTTTCATTTTGATACACTATTTTTATATAACAAATGTAGTGTCCTCAATTCATCTCTTACTTATACAGAATACAGCTTAACCTACCAATTTTACTGTTATACTACTTCATGATGTGAAGGCTTTCTAGCCAATCCTTCACTTCACCTTTTACTTCCTTGCGTTTTTCACCCTCCATTACAAAATAGATTCCGTCTCTTTCTACTCCACCTTTAGTCGAATAGCCTTCCAGAATGGTACTCTCAGGACAAAGCTCCTTTACGGTATTAAAACTACTTCCAACTCCATACCCAGCATTAGTATTAAATGGGATGACTGTTTTACCACTAAGATCATATTTGGTCAAAAAGCTTTTCATTGGGGGAGGTAATTGCATATCCCAGGTCGGGAATCCAATGAAAATGATATCATACTTTTGGATATTTTTAATTTCAGTTTTGAGAGGAGGTAAATAGCTAGTTTCATTTTCTTGGTCCACTTGCGAAACTATAGCCTCATAATCTTCCGGATAAGGTGTTTTCAACTCCAATTCAACAATTTCCCCACCGACTTCCTCATAAATCATCTTGGCAACAGCCTGAGTATTATTCGTTCTGCTTAGGTACACTATTAGCACATCATCAGACTTAATTGCTTGATCCAAGGTCTTATTTTCATTAGCCTGGCTGCAAGCACTAATAGGTATAATGAATAAAATACCGACCAAGAGATAATTAAGAAATTGCATTACACTATAGTTATTTATGCTAGTCACTTTGCTTATTTATCACTGTCGCCACCTAAGAGCTTCGTAAAGGAAAGAGCGCTAAGCTTCCAGTTTCCATCTTCTTTCACATATACCTCAGTCACTTCGAAAGGATTAGTGACTTCATTTCCACCGACTACAGCTAAAAGTGTAATGTTATTCAATAAAATGGCGGTATTTCCCATTACATTAAGCGATACTTCTTTGACATCTGCTTTCTTATACCAAATACCCCCACTTTCAATCACACTAAGTTCCTTTTCCTTGCCCCAGCTTCCTCCCATGTGGACGAAGACTGATTGCTCATGAAATAAATCATCCAGTTGACCTACATTTTTATCCGCCATCCAATCCCATTTCTTTTTGGATAAATCCATGATTTCCTTTTCTACATTTTTTGTATTGGAAACAGTTAATTCAATACTATAAAATTCTTCCTCCTTTACCGGTTCAAGCCATTCTGTAGGCTCATTACCTGTAATGGCAAGGTAAGTAACTCCTGTCTGAGGGGTGGCGGCATGCCAATGTGCTACTCCAGGTGCACATTTCACAACATCTCCTTCTTTTACAGTTTGCACTTTCTTGCCCCTTTCCTGATAAAAACCGATGCCTTCTGTGATAATTAATTGCTGTCCGGCAGGATGCTTATGCCAATCGAGTTTTGCTCCTTTAGCAAATACAGCTTGTACGATACTATAATCAAAGGTTTTATCAGCATCACTCACATGATAGAGCCAAACATCCCCACTGTGGTGTACATTAGGTGCTTTTTCTCCTTTGGGAAATGTTGAATCATCTTGTGCATTTACTTGCATGCAAAGCAATAAACTGAATAGAATAGCGGAATAATTTATATACTTTTTCATCATAACTATATTTATATTTCAATTCGTAGTGTATTAATACTTAGTCAAGTCCTTTTTCTTGTAGCCAATTGAACATAAGCTCGGCAATCTTTTCATTGTTTAAATCTGACATTGGGAAGTGGCTATTCCCTTTAATTCCAATATCTGGCAAATATATCAGGGTCACATCCCCGCCATAATCATTGACTACATCTCTCCATTTTTTAGCCATAGCCAATGCTGCCCTCCACTGCTCTTGCCCTGGATATTTCACAGGCGCTGTTGGAATATAATCACCGTAATAAATAATAATCGGGATCTGTGTTAATTTCTTGAAATCCGACATGGAAACCCCTCTGGCGCTCAACTTTCCACCAACATATGATATGGGTTCTGGTATTTCATTTTCAGGAAAAACAAAATTACTGCCCGGCTCATAGGAGACAATGCCTTTTATATTATCATTTTGAAGTGCAGTTAACCATCCCTGACCTCCACTATGCGAGTGAGTTACCAATATGCCAGCACCAACTTTATCAAATAATGCGGATACTGCATTGATGTTAACTTCTATGTCGAGAGGGCCAGTATCTGGTGTCATCTGTCTGTAAAATTGGTTTAAAGCCAGTGAATCTTGAGGAAACTGGCTTCCTTTGAAAAACTCATTATCAATTCCCAATCGGAAAATCCCAAACCAGAGCTGATTATCAGGTTTGGCTGTAATAGTAGTGGGTTCTGTACTTCTCCCTGCTTTTCCTCTCCTTGGTTGATCAATCAAATAAACAGGAAATTGCTTCTTAAGAAAAATATTCTGAAAACCTTCTCTTCCATCTGGGGTCGTCTCCCAGGTTTTAGCAGATTGCCCGTAACCATGCCAGAAAATCAGTGGCAGCTTACGTTTATCCTGTGGGATTTGATAGAATACATAAGCGTGATCGCCATGCAAAGTCTGTCCTTGTGAGGCTTGATTGGAAGGATTAAAATAACCATGGCCTATCGGGTCAAAGGTGCCTGAAGCTTTTACAATTTCTCCACCGACCATAAAGCTACCTTGTTCCTCAATAATTAAGGGTTGCTTTTGTGCATGACTTGAAAAAACAGTCATCATCAGAACAACAGCAAGAAAAGCAAGAAATGAAATGTTATTTTGATAGTGCATAGTATCCTTTTTGGTCAACAAGCATAATTTACATAATTATTTGAGAAAATTTTGTTCGTCAATCATTAGCCAAGTCCTTAACTTCAATTATGAATGACAGCTGCTACAAATTTGAACCTCTTCTTAATGAGATTACTTATACATTCTACTGCTATTCTTACCAATTTTACGGATTCAACAATTGAGTCGCAGGAATTAAAAAAGTATTGTATTAGTTTTGATAAAAAGTAGTTGTTATGGACGAGATACAAAAATTTGAAACTGTTAGCCAATACAATGCATACAACAATCATGAAACACTACACCCTCTGGTTACAGTTGTGGATTTCTCAAAGGCTCATCCAAGGTATCTAAAAAAGACATATTTCGGTCTGTATCTTGTACTCTTGAAAGAGATAAACTGTGGGGATCTAAGATATGGAAAACAAACTTACGATTATCAGGAAGGCACTTTGATATTCGTTGCACCGGGGCAGGTCATTTCAATTGATAATAACAACCAACTCTATCATCCCAAAGGACATGGAATTGCCTTCCATCCAGATCTTATCAAGGGCACTTCACTGGGTAAACACATTGATCACTATTCGTTTTTTAGCTATAAGGTAAATGAAGCACTGCATGTTTCTGAACGCGAGCGAAAAATGGTAATGGACTGTTTTTCCAAAATCAGCTATGAACTAGAGATGAATGTTGACAATCACAGCAAAAAATTAATTACCTCTAATATTGAATTGCTCTTAAATTATTGCGATAGGTTTTATGACCGCCAGTTCATTACCCGTGACAATGTGCATAAAGGAATTTTGAAAAGGTTTGAAACTTTATTGAATGCTTACTTTTCTTCTGATAAACCCGAAACTATTGGCTTGCCTTCTGTGGCTTATTGCGCAGATGAACTCAACCTATCATCAAACTATTTTGGTGATTTGATTAAAAGGGAAACTGGTAAAACTGCACTTGAATTCATTCAGCTTAAGTTAATTGAAGAGGCGAAAGAAAGAATCTTTGACCCAAGTAAGTCACTAAGCCAAATTGCTTTCGACCTGGGCTTTAAATACCCACAACATTTTACTCGCGTTTTTAAACAGCATGTAGGCGTATCTCCAAAAGAATATCGGAATATGAATTAACCCTAATTCGATTAAAAACAAAAGACCGTAGCTATGAACTACGGCCTTTCTTATTGATTTTCTTGACCACCCATTTCATGGCCAAAGACATACAAAAACTAACTAATGCTCCTACAGCTGCCAAGATACAAGTCTTGATAATATCAGCACTTTGCAAATTGACTAGCACTGTTAGGATTGTTCCACCAGCGGTGCCTGCCTTACCGTGGACTTGCATCTCCCTTGTTTTTTACCTCAGGCAGTGGAGGTATTTTGACCTCATCATCCACCGTTACCTGACTGACTGCAGTCAGGACACTGGCACCAACGGTTAGATATCCTGCAACTGTGATCAAGCCAGCTGGCAATGTGATGGGCGCTCCTAAAATAGCACCTCCTGCAGCTGCTAATATCAAGCCGACTGTCCTTAATTTTCTAAACAACTTTGGAGTGGGCTTCTTCGCCCTTTCTAAAATATTCATAGCTGATTTCTCTTTAATAGTGATGTAAATATGATTCTGGTTCTCTTTGGCCTCTTCAAAGACTTCCAAAAGCCTGTCCATGGCTTCACTCGATCGTATTCCTTTTCCTATTCCTTTTAGCTCCGAGACTGGTGCAATGCAGCCTTCCAGTTCTGTCCGGGCATCATTCGCAGGATGGATTAAAATCCAACTCCTTCCAGGAACACTTTTCAATATCAGGTGAAATCCCCTTTCATGGGTAATCCTCTTTTCTAAAAGATATCTACCTTCAGGAATGCAACTGATATTTAATTCATTGTCCTTCCAGGGAAGTTCAATGGTATGACAGATTTTTTCACTGCCATACCTCAAGCTTCCATTGGTTCCACCTGACCTATAATTTCGAATAAGTTCAAAACTCATTTCCAAATTCTATAAAGGTCCAGGAATAGTATTGTCAATCTCTACCAATGCAAGAGCATTGTACGCACCGTTTTTAAGCGGGTACATAGTTCCATTTACTTCCTGCAGGAATTCCACCCCAAAAAGTAAAAAAATAGGTTGGTCTCCTGTGCTTGGAACCGTAGCGGTCAACGTGATAGCGGCCTCCGATTGCGGACCAATAGCGATTTCATTACTTTCATCTGTGTCCAGATTAAAAGTTTCCTCTTCAAAATCCACCTTACTTGCAGCTGCCACAAGTCGCATGTGGGATGCACCACCCGGGGCAGCAAAAGTATTCTGCGGGATGAAATCAGGAATCTCCACTGTTGCCTCACCACTTGCACGGTCAATAGCTGCCGTAAAAGGCGCATACATGGTTGCATTCAGCTTTCCGTTTTGATTAAACTCAAAACCCTTCAGCAGCTCAACAGCACCTTCACTAGCCGTTCTTTGTCCTCTATCGTTGGATGTATCGCTTTTCACGACCTTGACCATTTCTCTGGTCATTCGGCTGGCCACTCTACCATCAGCCGCCTTCAAAAGCAACGGGCGAACCGAAGTCCTCAAAAGCCTTCCAGCCTTTCCGGCTCTCCCGAATTCAGCGCCATTCTCTCGAGTCCGTTGGAAAGCTGGATCATTCTTCATCCGCTCTTTGTCAATACCTCCTTTTTCTCTGGCCAAGTATCCATCTTTCGTTTTGTAGAAAGACAAATCTCCGATTTTGCCTTTCAGTTTGATAATTCCCTTTTGTCTTGCCATAATTGAAAAATATATTTGATGAGCCACCAAAGTATTCCCCAAATGAGCGTTTGTCAAAAACTGGCTTCCGTTAAAGGTCGTGTTGACTGCATTGGCAAAATATGACAATCAAGCTTTCTAAAAATTAGCTATATTAGAGTATATCAAAGCCTAGGATAAAGTATGGATAAAGTATCAATAAAATATGGAGAAATGATCTTAAAAAGAACCGTCATATACCCCAAGGACATACAACGCATTACAGGCAAAAGCGAGCGCACCGGAAGACGAATATTAGAACGTATAAGAGAGCAAAAAGGAAAAGAGAAGCATCAGCTCATCACAGTTTCCGAGTTCTCAGATTACACCGGAATAGATGCTGAAACAGTCCAGGAATACCTCACCGATTAAGCCAAATTTTTAGGTTCGAATCCAGAAATTTTCCGCCTTTTATTCATAAAATTTGCCCTTTTTTGTGTATATTTAACATATCAAAGAAAGGGTCTTTGATAACTGTTGCTTATTGAATCACTGATACAAAATCGAACATTTGAGACTAAAATAGTGGTGAACAATTAGGTGAACAGCAAATACTGTAAAAACTTAACTAACTGAATTATAGAGGTTAATATCATAGGGTCGCAATCCTGCCACCCCGACTATTAGAGTTTAAATACTCACAAAAACCCCTTAAATTCAGTTTTAAGGGGTTTTTTATTTTATTTGTTTTCAAGTAATATCAATAAAGCATTATTGTATTGAGAAACTTCTCCCAATATATATTCAAATACTTAGTCTATTTCGTATTTCCCCTTAAGATGTACTCTTAACAAATGTTTTATAATTTCAAGTCAGCCCGGCCCATAGATTCCCTTGATACTGCGAACGAACTTCCAATTCATACTGGTTTTAGATCTGATATTCCTTACAGGATTAATGCTCGTAGGATTAATTGCAGAAGACAAATTTATTTAATAGAGAAATTCGCGAACTAATCAAGAGGGCTTACTGCGTATTGTTGATATTTTTAGTGTCACGGAAGTAAAACATCATACTGATTTATTTTATGATTATTTCAGTGAAGAAATAGATACTCGCAGGAATCGGAAAGTTAATCAATTATCTTTGTGTAAGGACGCAAGAGTTATTACTTCACACAAAAGAATTCAAAAAGAAATATTACCAGTGATGAGCACCAACCATCCTAAGCAGTTTTCATATCTTTGTTGTCCTTCCTGAGTTTAGTATCTATCTGTTGAAATTTCTCATACAGGAAAGATTCAACAGAACAATATCCCCTTCATTACCATCTATAATTGAGGTAGCAATTTTATCAGGTATTTCTTTATCTCCATTCCTATTATGAAGAGGAACGGGTCGATAATTGAAGCCAGAATTCCTCTATTCGAAGTATTGCTTTTAAAAAATCGTCCATGTCTAAAGGCTTTTTGACGTAACTATTGCTGTGGTTTTCATAAGCCTTATCAATATCCTTGGGATTGGAAGAAGTAGTTAACATTACCACAGGTATTTTTTTCAAATCTTTATTCTCTTTTATGCTCTTTAAAACCTCATGGCCATTATAAATGGGAATATTGATATCAAGAAGAATTAAATCGGGCCTTGCCGCATTGGAGTATTCTCCTCTTTGAAAAACATAATCTAAAGCTTGCTCGCCATTTTTAACAACATTGATTTCTGTTTTAATTTTGCTTTCTTCAAATGCTTCTAAAGTAAGAATTATATCCCCTTCATTATCTTCTACTAACAAAATATTAGCTGGTTTCATATTGATCTAAAATTACAATGTTACATTTCATAAAATGGCAGCACCTTTTGTCAATGAATATAAAAAGTTGCTCGAATGAGCATATTCAAGATAAGCAAAAATTTGGCTTCGTGCCAATTCTATGATGGTGGATGATTAACAGACGTAAAATTACAGATAATAAATTACTTTGGCACAGTAAAATAAAAAATTGCGCCCCTACCTTTTTTAGATTCAACCCATATCTTACCTCCCCAAGATTCTACATGTTTCTTGGCAAGAGATAAGCCGACACCTGTACCTCCATATTCATTACGGTTATGCAGTTGTTGAAATATTAGAAATATTTTATCGAAAAACTTAGGGTCAATTCCAATACCATTATCTTTAATTGAAAAGCGCCATCCCTCTATTTTTTCTGTTGCATCAATTTCGAGCTGGGGAGCTGTTCCTTCTTTTGAGTATTTAATGGCATTGTCTAGTAGCAAGTGCAGTACCTGAGTAAACCCATCTTTTCTGACATGCAAAACTGGCAATTCATCTGCAGCAATAGTTACCGATTTTTCAGAGATAACTTTTGCTCTTAAGTCTATAAAATCTGAGACTAATTGATTCACATCAACCTTTTCAAGAGATTCAGTTGTTCTGCCTGCTCTTGAATAATCCAACAAATCCAGGATAATCTGCTTCATCCGTGTTGCCCCTTCTGAAGCAAAATGGATATATTGGAGTGCCTTTTCATCCAACTGACCTTGATATTTGGTATTCAGTTTATCCATAAAACTAGATACCAGCCTTAAAGGCTCCTGCAGGTCGTGGGATGCCACAAATACATATTCCTCAAGTTCAGCATTCTTAAGCTGTAATGCATCCTGACTTTTCTCAAGTTCATTCCTTAGTCTGTTCTGCTCATTGATATGGTTTTCTAATCCAATGAAAATTTTAGGAATGAGCGCTGATGACAGGTAGCAAACGAAAATAACATTAGAACTAACGGCAACCCATTCATTGACAGAACTCATATCAACATTATACTCAAAATCCCAAAACTCGAAATGTATAATAAGACCAAACATTACCGATATTAACAATACGAGATGACTCCACCAATAAGCATACTTATTGTCAAAGATAATGATAGAGAAAACACATGCTGCATAGAAGTAAATCAAAACCGAACCTGAAGAAGGCGAGGTAAAAAAATTTAACATGGCGGCAAAAGCATATACGGTTAAAGAAAAAATCAATTTCCTCACCTTTACTTTAACGCTTGGCGCAAATGCAATAAATAGCATAAGGCCAATAGTGACAAAATGCAGTAATGTTATATACTCTTTATTTTCAAATGTGATTAAAAACAAAGACGGGACTAACGCAATGAAACAAAGAGGCAGTACAAAAATCATGGTGGTGGAAAACAAGGTGTTTCGCCAATAATTTACACTGTCTCCAGATTCTACATTGCTTAGAGAACAATTCCTTCTAATAGTATCCTTATATTTTTGCCAAATATTTCTCATCAAGCTTTTGGTATAGTAAAGTAAAATGTAGAGCCTTCCCCTCTAGTTGATTCTAATCGAATAGTTCCTCCCCAGGATTCTACATGTTTCTTAGCAATAGCCAAACCTATACCAGAACCAGAGAATTCATCTCTATTATGAAGCCTTTGAAAAATAATAAAAATCTTTTCAAAAAACTTAGGTTCAATTCCTATTCCGTTGTCTTCCACTTTAAATTGCCAAAAACCGTCAAGTTCTTCGGCATCAATTTTTATAATTGGACGTACTCCCTTTCTTGAATATTTAATGGCATTATCAAGTAAGCAATGGATCGTTTGGGTCAAGGGTGCTGGATAAGACTTTACAGTAGGTAAATTATAAACCTCCAGCCTAACATTTTTTTCGCTGATTGCCTTTTTTCTTAATATTTTGTAGTCATCCACAATTTTTTTCGTGCTGACCTTCACTTGAGACATATTCAATTTACCGGCTCTAGAGTAATCCAATAAATCCAAAATGATCGTTTTCATACGCTTAGCTCCATCAGTAGCAAAACCAATATATTGAAGTGCTTTATCATCTAGCTGATCTTCATATTTTCTCTTTAATAAATCCATGAAACTAGTTACCATTCTTAAAGGCTCTTGTAAATCATGAGAAGCGATATAAGCAAATTGCTCTAACTCCTGATTAGTCAATTCTAATTCATTAGTATATTTCTTTAAAGAATCATTTAGTTCAATAAGTTTTTCTTCAGCTTTTCTTCTCTCTGTTATATCAAGTATAATTGCTAAAAATGTTTTTTTGTTGGTTTCTGTCACTAATTGTAGATGTACTTCAACAGGATAAAGGCTTCCATTTTTTCTTTTGTGGTTTGTGAAAAAAACAATTTTCTCTTTTTCATTATTGATCAGAGGTGCAACCAACTTAACAAAAGATGCTTCTGTAAACTCTGGCTTCAGATCAATGGGAGTAAGTGACTTCATTTCGCGTTCTGAATAGCCGATATTTAGTAAGGCTCCTCTGTTGACATAACTAAACTGTAGTGATGTAGGCTCAAACATATAAATTTCATTCAAGCTATTTTCCAAAGTTTCCAATAAACTATTCTTTTGTGCCTCTGTGATTTTCCGCTCATGAATGTCCTGAAAACTTCCGTACACACGCTGACATTTTCCATCTATGAATTCCGCATTCCCGATGACCCGCACCCAACGTTCCTGTTTTTTAGCTGTAATAATTACCGCTTCAAAATCGAAACCTTTACCGGTCTCTATCGCTTTCGTTATTCTTTCATTCACCAACTGACGAAAATCTTTCCTATAGAAATTGATGCTTTCTTGAAGATCATGCTCAAAGGAATCAGGATCTATCTCGTGCAACTCGTAAACGGTGTCTGACCAGTATAATTTATCATGCACCATATCAATTTCCCAGCTACCAATTCTGGCCAAATCAGTTGCCAGCTCCAATAGTTCTTCGTTTTTTACTTCTTCCGTAATGTCCAGCGCTACAGAATTATATACCACTGTTCCGTCTCCGAAAAACTCAGGGGTTCCTAGACCCTGGATAATGCGCTTTTCGCCATCGGGCCTAATAATTCTATATCTCATAGACCACTTCGATTGATTATCTATTGAGTCTGTGATGCTTTTTTTTACTGCCTGAAAATCACCTCCATCTTTTACTTGATTCCAGACCAAATCAAGGTCTTTTGTGACTGCTTCAGGACTATAGGACCAAATTTTCTCTGCTCCCCTACTCACATATTTAAATTCATCTTTGCCAGCGGGGTGAATAAAGTATTGATAGACTACGCCAGGTATATTGTCCGATAAATTTTGAAGTCGGCTTTCAGCTTCCTTGCGGTCAGTGATGTCTTCGCAAATTGCTACCGTTTTAAGGGGCTTCCCTTTTTCATCTCTAATGAAGGCTACGTGTAGGCGGACCCAAACAATAGTCCCGTCTTTTTTTACATAACGCTTTTCATTTCTATATTCCCCTTCTCCATGAGCTGCTTTACTGAATAATTCCCAATCCTTCTCCCTGTCATCCGGGTGCGTAAGTTCCACAAAAGACATATTCATGAGCTCATCAGCGGTATAACCAGTGATAGCTTCGTAATAGGAATTAGCTAAGCTGATTTTTCCTGTTAAAGGATCAACTTGTGCTATTCCCAAGGTAGCAATATCAAAAATAGTCCTGAACTTTTCTTCACTTCTAACTACTCCTAATTCTGCTTCCTTGCGATCAGTGATATCCTGAAAACTGCCAATCAACTTCACGCATTTTCCTTCAATGTACTCGGGGCTAGCTATTACCCTGATCCATCGTTCTTCGTTTCTAGTTGATATTATAGCAGCTTCATAATCTAAGTAAACTCCTTCATTGATACTTTTGTAAATTTGATCTTCAACAAATGGTTTATGTTCTTCCCTATAAAAATCAATTGCGCGTTCAATAGTTGGGTTAAAAGAATTTGGATCCGTTTTGTGCAACCGGTGTACCTCTTCCGACCAAAAAAGATCATCTTCGATCAAATCATATTCCCAGCTTCCAACTTTGGCCAGATCACTTGCTTGTTTATTGAGCTGGCTTAACTTTTTCTCTTGAGTAATATTCTTAGCTGAAGAATAAATCAGCCCTTCATCAACATTTGCTTTGCAGCACCAGCTCAACCATATCAATTCGCCTGATTTTGTTAAAAAGCGTACATCAAATCCAAAATTACTCTCGCCTGCTTCTAGTCGCTCCAATTCTTTATAGGCTTTATGCAAATCATCTGGGTAAATAAATTTCTCTAAGCTCTGATAAAGGATCTCTTCTTCTTCATACCCTAAGAGCTCACAACCTGCTTGGTTAATGCGTAAGAATCGTCCTTTAAAATCTCCTACGCTCACTATATCAGGAATTGCATCATATAAATGGCTTAATTCATTTTCCAGCCTCTTACGGTTTATTTCTGATCCTATAAAATGTTCAAGTTCTTCAAAAAGCTGGATGTATTTTTTCAAATAATTCGCTTTGTTCTGAGTCCCTATCAGAAGCACTCCAACAATTTGATCGTTTAATCTTAGAGGAATACCCAATGCAGTTTGTATGCCTGCTTTTTCTGCTGCCTTTTGTCGTGAAAATTGAGATTTCTTGTTGATACCGTTCCATAACAATGTTGATCTTTTTTCCCATACTGCGCCAGGCAGTCCTTCTCCAAGTCTAAATGACCTAACATTGTCACTTAATTTATAGAAGTTATTTGCTTGAGGAGATGCAGAGGTTTTGGCAATTAATTGAACAAGGGTATTTTCAATATTAGGCAGCCATAATTCCGCAAAGTCAAACTGACCATATTCACACATGGTTTTGCATAAGGCATTTGAAGCAGAAAACAGGTCACTTGCAGAGGAAAAATCCAAACTGATATCCGCCAATAATTCTTTTTGCTGTTCCTTCTGCTTTTGCTCGGTTACATCCTGACAAACCACTAGCATACATTGACGATCGTTGAAATCAAGTTTGTGCCCGTTGACTTCCATTTGAATAAGCGTGCCATCCTTTTTGATGTGAGTAAATATGCCGATATAGATATTTCCTTCTACTCTTTTTGTATTTAAAAGGGCCTTGATAAGCTTGGGAACTTCTTCTGGCGGTCGTAGGTCTTTTATAGTAAGTGCAAGGAATTCTTTTTGTGAATATCCATAATGATCAATGGCTGCCTTATTAACATCAAGAATATGAAGATCATCCACATCATACATCAATGAGGGAAGCGGATTAAAATAGAAAAAATTGCTGTAATCAGGCTTTTTCATCTTTAATAAACAGTTAATTCTTAAGGATCCACAGTTATAATTCTGACTAGCGTGGCCACTTCTCAGACCTAGCTTTCAGTCGCTAGAATATAAAGTACGAATTTTAAAGCAAAAAACTAAAATGTTTAAAAAGAGAAAATAGGAAAGCCGCAAATAATTATTACTTCTAAAATACAATGTTTTAAAAGTTTAATTAGAACCATTTTACTAGGATCACAATAAGATCCTGATATTAACCGGTTCCTGTAAACATCTTGAATTTAAGTTCTAAATCATCGGAAATTTTGAAAAGTCAGGTATACTTTCACCTCTTCATTAGGTGATTTAGCTGAATTCGATATATTTTTAAGGTGAAAGTGTACTCATTGCTCAGCTCAAATAATTAAACCAAGAAAAACCGAATACATTATGTCCGGCTTTTCTGATTTATCAAAAATAAGTATTACCACATACTTATACCTGGCTTGTTCTGGTCAAACAATCTTATTCCTAGCACAACTTCATGTGAACCACTGTTGTATTGAGAAACTTCTCCCCATTTGTATTCAAATGCATATCCTATTTTATATTTTTCTTTAAAGTGAATACCCAACATATTAACAAGCGTATTATCATTTCTGTAGGAAAGCCCAGCCCAAAGATTTCCTTGATATTGAGAACGGACTCCCAGTTCGTAAAAAGCAGGTCTTGCTTGATCAAGCCTGACAAACGTATTGGGAATGATGTCAAAGTCTTTATTAATTTGAAATCGATAACCTCCCATAATATGATGCCTGCCGTTACTGATATTATTTTTGGTATCTTCATTACCACTCAGTTGTAATTCGGAGGCTTCCATTAAACTATAGGAAACATAATAATCAGGTGAGTACAAAGAAATCCCAAAATTAGTGTGTAAAAACGTATTGGAATACCCATTTTCCATTACCGATTGGTAAGTTTCGTCTGTTGACTGATCTTTTACCCATAAATCCGATAAATCAATTTGATTATTGTAAAAACTTGGCGACAAACCCAAGGAAAAATAAGTTTCTTTAAACACAGGAACATGAACAGCATAGGTAAAGGACACCTCAGCTTGTCTATAGTAGCCCTGATTTTGTAAAATCACAAATCCTCCGACTCCATGCTTTAAGGATTGTGCAAATTCGCTTCTTTCTTTGTCTCCATCAAACTTCAAGGTACTATAAGCACTCAGATAATTAGTTTGTGGCGCTTTTTGAAAACCAACCCATTGTTGGCGAAAACCAGCATTAATATCCAGAAAGTCATTCACCCCCGCCAATGAAGGGTTATAAGCAGGTAAATTTTGAATGTATTGACCCAACAGAGGGTTTGTTTGTGCCTTTATCAATCCAATTGATAAAGCATTTATTACGATTAATATGATGATTTTTTTCATGATTATCTTATTTATATTTTTATGGTGATATGGAATCTTTGTTAGAAATTCAACTTCGATTGTATTTCAAAATCGAAGCTGAATTTCCATATTGATTTCACATCTTCATTTAAAGTGATTATTTAATGATCATTACACTGCCCTTATAAACCTTACCAGTGCTATCATTAAGTTGAATGATGTAGTAATAATTACCAATAGACATTAATTTTCCATTATAGTAGCCATCCCACTGTTGGGTGTATCCAGTATTTTTGAACACCTCAATTCCATCACTATTATAAATTCTAATAGTACTCTTAGGATAATTGCCCATTCTATCGATTTCCCAAGTATCATTGCTTCCATCGCCATTGGGTGTGAAAGCCGTTGGAATACTTAGTTCGATTTCCATATTAGCCGTCACGGTGATGCTGAAATTAGCTTCAAATGCATTGCCACCACTATCTTCTGTTCTTACTCGTATTTTCAGCCTGCTATTATAATCGAAATCCAATGGTTTACTTGTGAATAATTCATCATCAATTATTTGAAAATAATCATTATCATCATCCCCTTCTCCGCTCACCAGTTGATAGGTAAAATTATCAATTACATCTGCATCAGCAGTGGTGAAATACCCTACTTCTGTTCCGCTTGCGTCTGCTTCATGTAGTTGAGTATTGCTTAAACTTAATGATGATGGTGCATTATCATTGACATTTTCAATTGCAACACTAATCTCGCTTACATTACTAGTATTTATTCCATCCGAAACAGTAATTCCTAAAGTGAACTGATTTACTTTTTCATAATCTAGCGCACCGGAATTATTAACTACAAGCAAACCAGTATTCTCATTTATGCTAAATGCATTTTGATCGTTACCTGAAATTATTGTCCAATTGGTCAGTTCAGTATTACCATCCTTATCAGTAGCTCTAATCATTCCTAACTCAGTTCCTATTGGCTCATTTTCTGCAATAGAGAAACTTATATTATTTTCAATTATAGGTGCTAAATCATTCAAATCTGTTATTTGAATAACAATTACTGCTACATTACTTTCTAGTTCACCATCGGTTACTTTCACATTTAATGTGTAAGTACTTCTAGTTTCAAAATCCAATGCAGCACTATTATTTACACTCAAAACCCCCGTGTTTGGATCTAATTCGAATGCATCATCAGTATTGCCGCTCAAAATTTCCCAATTCCCAAGTACGGATGCCGCGTCTGCATCTGAAGCCACTATTTGACCTATATTAGTCTCATCAGATAAATTCTCTTCAATTGTGAAGCTTTGATTTTCAGCAATTCCAGGTTCGTTGTCATTGATATTTAAAACATTGATGGTTATTTCAGAACTGAATTGATGAACACCATCACTAGCGATTACCTCTGCTACAAATTGAGTCTTTCTCTCTGCATCAAGCAAAGAAGAATTCAATACTTTGATAATTCCATTGTTTGCATCAATAGCAAAAGCCTTTTCATTTTCTTCACTAATTAGATTCCATGTAAATTGTTGTTGGGTACCATCCGCATCTGTGGCTTTTACAGTACCCACTAAGCTATTTTCTACTGAATTTTCATTTATGCTAAAGCTTTGATTCGCTGTGATTACTGGTGCATTATCATTCAAGTTATTGATTTTAACTAGTACATTTCCTGCTGCTGAAGTGTTCGCTCCATCTTGAACTGTTAAGGTCAAAGTATAAGAACCTACTGCTTCATAATCCAAGTCAGTAGCTTTTACTGATAGCTCACCGGTATTGGTATCAATCTGGAAAGCCTCATTCGTATTGCCAGCTGTAATCGTCCATTTCTCATAAGTAGTACTACCGTCTGCATCGTTTACAGAAACTGATCCTACTACCGTATTCTCAGCACTGTTTTCATCAATATCGAATGACTGATTTGCTGCGATTATCGGTGCATTATCATTCAAATTATTGATGTCAATTGATAATTCAACTGCTGCTGATGTATTCGCTCCATCTTGAACTGTTAGCGTCAAAGTGTAATTACCCACTGCTTCATAATCCAAGTCAGTAGTCTTTACTGAGATTTCTCCAGTACTTGCATCAATCTGGAAGGCTTCGTTGGTGTTACCCGCTGTGATGATCCAGTTTTCGTAAGTAGTCGTGCCGTCTGCATCGCTTACCGAAACAGAACCTACTACTGTATTTTGAGCACTATTTTCATCTATATCGAATGATTGATTAGATGCGATTATCGGTGCATTATCATTCAAATTATTGATGTCAATTGATAATTCAACTGCTGCTGATGTATTCGCTCCATCTTGAACTGTTAGCGTCAAAGCGTAATTACCCACTGCTTCATAATCCAAGTCAGTAGTCTTTACTGAGATTTCTCCAGTACTTGCATCAATCTGGAAGGCTTCGTTAGTGTTACCTGCTGTGATGATCCAGTTTTCGTAAGTAGTCGTGCCGTCTGCATCACTTACCGAAACAGAACCTACTACTGTATTTTGAGCACTATTTTCATCTATATCGAATGACTGATTAGCAGAGATTATCGGGGTATTGTCATTTTGATTGTTCACATCAAGGGTCAATTCTACTGCTTCAGAAGTATTTGCTCCATCTTGAACTGTTACCGTCAAAGTATAAGCTCCCACTGCTTCATAATCCAAGTCAGTAGTTTTTACGGATAGCTCACCGGTATTGGCATCAATCTGGAAGGCTTCGTTTGTATTTCCAGCTGTAATCGACCAGTTTTCATAAGTAGTCGTGCCATCTGCATCGCTTACCGCAACAGCACCTACTACTGTATGCTGAACACTGTTCTCATCAATATCGAATGACTGATTAGCAGCGATTACCGGTGCATTATCATTCAGGTTATTGATCCCAATTGTCAAATCCACTGCTGCTGCAGTATTTACTCCGTCTTCAACTGATACTGTTAAAGTATAAGCAGCTACTGCTTCATAATCCAAATCAGTAGTTTGTACTGAAATCTCGCCTGTATTGGCATCAATCTGGAAGGCTTCGTTCGTATTGCCTGATGTGATCGTCCAGTTTTCATAAGTAGTGCTGCCATCTGCATCGCTTACTGCAACTGTACCCACTACCGTATTTTGAGCACTATTCTCATCAATATTAAATGATTGATTTGCTGCAATTACTGGAGCATTGTCATTTAAATTATTGATGTCAATTGTCAAATCAACCGCAGAAGAAGTGTTCGCTCCATCCTGAACTGTCAAAGTTAAGGTATAAGCACCTACTGCTTCATAATCCAAGTCTGTAGTCTTTACTGAGATTTCTCCGGTATTGGTATCAATTTGGAAGGCTTCGTTCGTATTTCCAGCCGTAATAGTCCAATTCTCGTAAGTAGTTGCTCCGTCTGCATCGCTTACTGCAACTGTACCCACTACCGTATTTTGAGCATTGTTCTCATCAATATTAAATGATTGATTTGCTGCAATTACTGGAGCATTGTCATTTAAATTATTGATATCAATTGTCAAATCAACCGCAGAAGAAGTGTTCGCTCCATCTTGAACTGTTACAGTTAAGATATAAGCACCTACTGCTTCATAATCCAAGTCTGTAGTCTTTACTGAGATTTCCCCGGTATTGGCATCAATTTGGAAGGCTTCGTTTGTATTCCCTGCCGTGATGGTCCAATTTTCATAAGTAGTGGCTCCGTCTGCATCGCTTACTGCAACTGTACCCACTACCGTATTTTGAGCACTATTCTCATCAATATTAAATGATTGATTTGCTACAATTACTGGAGCATTGTCGTTCAAGTTGTTGATTTCAATAGTTAAATCAACAGCTGAAGAAGTGTTCGCTCCATCTTGAACTGTTACAGTTAAGTTATAAGCACCTACTGCTTCATAATCCAAATCAGTGGTTTTTACTGAAATCTTTCCTGTATTCGCATCAATTTGGAAGGCTTCGTTTGTATTCCCTGCCGTGATGCTCCAGTTTTCATAAGTAGTGCTGCCGTCTGCATCGCTTACTGAAACAGTTCCTACTACCGTGTTTTCTGCACTATTCTCATCAATATCAAATGACTGATTAGCAGCTATTATTGGTGCATTATCATTAAGATTATTGACCGAAATAACTAATACTTTTTCAAAACTGCCTCCAAGTTCATCTGAAGCTTTTACTTTTATGCTTAAACTTGATTTGCTTTCATAGTCGAAGCTGCTGCTGCTAACTAATTCGCCATCAACTATTGAAAATAGATTATTGTCAGTATCACCCTCGCCACTGGTCAATGCGAAAGTAATATTCATGTCCTCATCGATTCCGGAAACATGTAATTGATCTAAGACTGTACCAGCTGTACTATTTTCATCAATGTCATTTACAGTAATAGAAATATCTGCATCTTGGTCAAATGAAAAAACTCTGCTATGCAGGATACTTGGCGACTCTTCATCTTCGTATCCTCCATATTCTACCACAAAGCCATTAAGGCTATATCCACCAGGCAGATCATTCCACTTTCCATTTTGCGTGGAATATAATTGCATATAGTGTTCGCCCGATGAATTATTTGGTTCCCCTGGATTCCAATTAATAAAAGCATCCCCTACTGCTACTGGTGAAGCGTTGCCGTTTGAAATAGCTACTCCCTTTTCTGGTCCACTCACCCAATACCATTTCCCTTCTGCACTAGCTTGACTTGCATACAATGTGGAACCAACTGCAGCATTTATGAAATTGTGGTCATCTGATCCTGCAATCCACCCATCACTAGCTAATTTATTTTCAATAAAGTCATTTTCATTTTGCGAAGTGACTGTCGCTAAGTATCCTGGCAATCCTAAGAATGTCATAGCTTCCGCTGCTGTCTTTGCCTGAGCCCACGTTTTGCTACCTGATATATATTGATAATAGTGATCTTTGCCATTTACTTTTAGACTGATACTATTCTCTAAAATAAATGCAATTGTTCTGTCATCCATATTTGAAGAACTAGAAGAGAACATCACATTTCTAAATATTTCTTGCCAAACTGCTGCACTAGCAGTTCCGGTGAAATTTAAACTACCGCTATTAGCGTCAAAGTTAGCTGAAATACCTGAAGGCAAATCAATTCCTGATTGCAGCTTGTCACCAGTTTGATAGCCCGTGTTAACATAAACTTTTGGGTCTGTTATATCACCACTACCAGTGATTGTGACAGACTCATCAACTTTACTATTGAGAGCATACAAGCTGCTTTTTGCGCTAGCAGAACCTCCTAATGCATATGGAAATTCCACAGTTACAGTTACTTTAGACCTTGCGGATTCACATCCATCAACAGTCTGACTTACCCAGTATTCGCTAACTCCAACATTATTTGTAGAAGGAGTTATTTCATGAACAACACCAGTACCTCCGTTTTCAGCATCATAGTAAGTCAAATTTTGACCTGTAATATGTGTGCTTAAAGCGGCAGCTGTTTCATCAAGATTATATGTGACATCCGTTGATACAGGCGCACTAACAAAATTGATGGTTAAGCTTGCATTCTCGGAAGTTGAAGAAGTATTACATGAAGAAGAATTAATAACACATCTGTAGAGGAAGCCATCCATACCCAAGGTGGCCGCAGAGATATTCAATGTACTGCTTGATGCATTACTGTAAGTGTTATCATTTACTAAATCCACAAAACCCGACCCTTCATTCACTTGCCACTGATAGGATAATCCTCCTCCCGTAGCAGTTACACTGAAAGTTGCGTTGCTGAGGTCACACGCAGAAGCATTGGATGGCTGTGACTGAATCCCTGGATCATTATTTAAATCTTGAAAATCCTTAACACCATCCTCATCACAATCGGGAGCTCCTGTATCTTCACTATCGGAAGTCCCATCATTATTGGAATCTTGATCTCGGTAATCAGGTATTTCATCACCATCAGTATCTTTATTAGTATCAGATGTATCTAACTCTTGGCCATTTGATATTCCATCACCGTCACAATCTAAGTCGGGATCCAAAGGCATGGCAGTAATCAAAGGTGAATAAACATAAAAATAAGTACCCGACACATTTTGTAAATAGTATGTTCTTAGGTAATGATCTTTAAATTCATCTGCTGCATCTACATTTACGGTATAGTCAAGTGCCTCATTGGTAAAATCAGTGGCAACACCATTCCATAATACTTGTTTTGTTGCGTCTGCATCCCCTACTGAAGGTAATTGGTTAGTCAAGGAATAAACCAAACCATATTCTTCAACACAAGTCTGTGTTAAACTTGCTTCAATTTGTAAAGTCTCTCCACAGGTGCTCTGAGTTGTTAGAGTTCCAGTGAAATTAGTAGGAGTATAGTTTAAGTTAAATGGGTTAGTATAACCAACAGGAGTTTCCACCATTGAGGAGGTTGAAGTCGATGTTTTATAAACTCCAGGCGATAAGGGCTTAATTGGTGCGACTAATGCTTCGTACCATGTACTAGAATAGTTTCCCGCATCAATGGCTACAGTTAAAGAGTAATTTTTTCCAAAGTTTTTATTAGCATTGAGCCAATTTAGCACCTCAGTTTGAGTAGCTGCATTATTTGCAAATGCATTAGCTGACATTGACTTATCAGAAAGGTTAATCCAATCAGTAAATCTCTGAAAGTCTCCATCGCTAGTCGTAAAACCGGCAGCATTGGTATAGGCGTATGTTTGTCCATTCACGTTGAATACACCATCCTGGTCGTAGTCAATATAAAGTCCAGCTTTTGCAGAGCCAGAAACAGACCCTCCACTACTATTGTTATGATAGTGAAATACAATGGCGTACCAATGACCACATCCATCATTGGCTATCCATACCCCACCTGAGTGGGCTTGTGCTCCTACCCAAGTAAGAAATAGGATAATTGTAAGTAATAATTTGTTTTTCATGGTAATTCTATTTTTGATTACCACAAAAAACCACACTCTTTAAGAATTAAGATTATGTGAACTACTGAAATACAAATTTAGGTGTATCACCTATAAAACAAGCAGGAATGAATATCAACGAAGATATCAAATGCATACACATTATTAATACAATCCTTAAAAGCTAGGCTGTAAAAAATTTGTCTGGAAAATTTAGATTCATATCGGATTGTGGGGCACCTTCTTAAGATGTAAATACTAAAGTATATGTAAAGATGCTCTACAGGATAGCAGTCCACCAATAGGCGATTTCCTTATTACTTGAGCAAATAAAAATTTACCCACCCGAGTAAACCACACCAAACAACGATTGAAATCTTCAAAAACCAAGGTAAAAAACAGTTGTAATACTACTTAGCAATTTTTCAGTTTATCAATACTCAACTTCAAAATAATTGAGTAAATGAATTCAGAGGCTCCAAAAGCTTAGTACGAATAAGGACTTGTACATTATGTAGTTGTTTCAAAGTTCAGCGTGCTTAAATCTGGAGGGATTGCTTTTTTGATTACAATAAAAGCAAATAGCATTAAACCTCATGCATTACGGTTTTTTTTTTGTCAACGAATCCTTCTCTCCATTCTGCTATCACGATCAGGGGCACCTGTCAAACGAGGTATGACTTGCTTCAGAAATGCATCAAATTTCTCAAGCTGCTCATCATTGCAAAGCGATTTCACATCGTCTAGATGAAGGTAAGTGGTACTTAACTTCTTAGATTTTACATTCATAATTTCTTGAAAAGTTGCTTCTTGCTTGGCCAGATTTTCTGTAGCTGATGAAGATGACTGCAATTGACTAAAGTATTGATCAGTTAATTTACGCTCTTGATCGTTAAGCGTTCTAATTGCATTTCTATGCTTATCAACCATTTCTCCAAAAGAAGATTTTTGATCTTCCGTAAAATCAAGCTGCATAGCTATTTTTTCCTTGATCCCCTCTTTAGATCTGCTTCTGTCTGGTTTCAGTACAAAAAGTACTAGCATGGCGATGTTAATCACCAATAATACCAAAAATCCGATTTTATATATTTTATTGTTCATTTTCGTATAAGTTATAGTCAGTGGTTATTTGTGAATATGCTGAGTTATCCAGGTGTACATTATCTTTTCCTAAATAGTTAGAAGCTGCCCAGATATTAAAACTCAGGATAATGGCAATCATCGCTGCCATTTTTAACATGGACGTTCCTAACCCCCCCTTTGTATTCTTGCTTACATTTTTCTGAGCGGCAATCTTCGCTTGAATTTTTTGAAACCCATCTTCTGGAGCTTTAGCTCTTTCAATGTTTTCAACACTCTTTAATGCCCTATTTATTCGATCTTCAGACTTCATATCCATTTTGACGTAAAATTTTATTTTTTCCCTCGCTCTGGGAAGAATTTTTTTAGTTCTACTTTTAAATTTGCTTTAGCCCTTTGCACTAAAGACTCTACTGATTTCCTACTTTGCTCCATTATTTCTCCCACCTTTTTCTGTGGTAAGCCTTCAATTTGAGTTAGAATGAATGCAGTTTTCTGGTTTTCAGGCAGTGACTCTATTGCTTTAAATAAAAAAGCTGCATCTTCTTTGTTTTCCATTTGTATGCCAGGATGCACAAATTCAATGGAATCATATTTCATTTCACCTGATTCTTTTGAATAAAGAGAAGTGAAAATTCCAAAGCGCTTTTTACTATTTCTCTTCCGTATAAAATCTAATGCCTTATTCACAGCTATGCGGTAAATCCATGTACTAACAGCAGAGTTATGCTCAAAATTTGCTACAGAATTGTAAAGGGTCACAAACACATCTTGGAGCAGTTCTTCTGCATCTTCCGAATTTTTGGTATAGCTAATTAAAGTATTGTAAACCCGGTCAGCATACTCATTATACAACTGTTCCAAAGCTTCTTCACTTCCTTTTGCAATAGCTTCTAAACAGTTTTTTTCGTTAATCATAGGTTTAAAAAATCCAGCTTATGGATTCATAATTTACAATGTATAGCTCAACATTTTTACAACAAAGCGACATTTGTCACTTATTAACTTTCAAAACAATCTTTCCCTCAACCATGTAATTCTCGACCAGTTTATGGGCTTCTGCTGCCTCTTCTAATTTCATAATCTTTCCGATAAGTGGTTTGATTTGTTTTTCCGTCAAAAGCGTGAATAAAGCTTTTAAATCTTCCTGAAACCAATCAGGGTGTTTTTTTCTCTCCGAAGTGATCACATAAAATTTAGCATTGGGCTTTGTAGGAAGCAAATTCCAAAACAGGACCTTGAAAAAATCGAGGATTACATTACCCCCATTCCCGTCTGCCGAACTTTGGTAACCATAGGCGACTAAGGTTCCTTTCTTCTTCAAAAGGCTTAAAGATTTCGGAAAATAACTTCCACCAATTGGGTCAAATACAGCATCGATACCATTCGGTTCTTTCTCCTTGATTATCGCTTCGAAGTCTTCATTTTTATAGTCAATGGGAATTGCCCCCATTTTTTCTACTAACTCATTTTTACCTTTAGAAGCAGTGCCGTACATCTTCAAATTCATGAGTTTGCCTAATTGTATTAGTGCGGTACCTACAGCTCCTGAAGCAGCATGAATTAAAACAGTGTCTCCATTTTTCAACTTAGTAAATCTGTGCAGCATTTGATATGCAGTTAGGTAAGATAAAACCATACTTACGGCTTCTGCATTATCTAATTCTTCGGGGACAACTACAATAGATTCTGCCTTCAGGCAAATGTATTCAGTGTAGGCTCCAATAACGGTCAAATCCGCTACTTTTTGTCCCACAGTTACATTTTCTACTCCTTCCCCCAAAGCATCTATCACACCAACCAAATCGTAGCCTGGTGAAAAAGGTGGTTTATTTCTAACCGCTGGATAAATACCTCTACGAATTAATGTATCCGTAAAGCAGGCACTGGTAGTCAGTACCTTAACTCTTACTTCGCCAGCTTGAGGAATCGGGAGCTCCTTTTCTGTAACCTTCTTCAAGACATCTGGTGCCCCATATTCCGAAATTACCATTCTATTGTATTCCATCTTTATTTTTTTGTTATCTAGAGTTTTTAGTGAGCCATTTTCTAATCCTTATACTGACGAATATTTTGAGATTCCAGTTATAAATAATCTGTAAACTGCTATAAACTGCAACAAATACACTTTTAAGCTATATGAGTGGCAAACCATATCTGACCCTTTAATTTTTCATTCCTAAAAATATTTTCAATGGACAAGTAAAGTAAAAATTTGCTTGTTGTAATTTTGCACATGATTAATCTCTTATCTGAACACCATTATCTAAAATTCCGAAGTTGATAGGTAAATGTTAGCATAAAATAGCGTTGAAGAACTTGCGTTTGGCTTTCTTCCAGATATTGAGAAGTCACTTCTTGATTAAAACTTTGATTTTGACCTAGTAAATCAAAAACAGATAATTCTAATTCTCCTCTGTCGTCTTTCAAAAACTTTTTTGCAAGGCCCATATTCCACAGGGTGTAATTTGTATCAAAACTATTATTTATTCCAGTGTATTTCTGGTAAGAAGCTTCATTTCGAAATACAAATCCCTTTGGAAATATCAAATTGACCGTTGACCCAACAGTCTGTGTGTAATATTGATTGTTTGTTTTGGATTGTAAGGAGTTTAGAACACGACTTCCTGCGACCTGATAATAGACATTATAATCTATATTTTCACTAATATTACTCACTAAGCCCACCTTTAAATCAGCAGAATACGTCTCAGCTGTATTACTTACCCCATTGGTCAATCCTGGTAAATTAACATATCCAAGCCCTGCCGATAGATTCAAGTTATTTTTAATAGGAGAAATGAGCACTCCGTAGGTTGTATTATTTCGGACTGACCAATAACCATCGAAGTTGGTTGGACTTGTAATCTGAGCACCTTTTGTCAAAACAACTCCTCCAGCAGAGACAGAATCTTCTGCAATGATGGCTGTACTATTCCCAATATAATTATTGCTGGTTTTTATACTCGTTCTATTTGATAGCGTGGCGTTTATGTCAAAATAATTCTTTTGAAGTCGGAAATCTAAATTATGATTGTATGACAAATCTAGATTAGGATTACCAGCTGATAAGAACAAAGGATTACTATTATCTACCACCGTCTGAAGTTGGCTAGCACTGGGAACTGTGGTAGTGGCTGCATATCTTAGAAAGAAGTTACCGTCCTCACCTAATGGAAAGCGCGTAAGCAATGAAGGTAAAAAGTTACCAAAATTCTGATTTGACCGCTCATTAGTTAGAGACAATAAGTTGCTATTTTTTAAAGCAGCATATTGATAGGAAAGTCTGATATCAAAGATATTACCATATTTATTATTTGAATAGCTAATACCTGGTAAATGGGTTTGGTAAACGCTCTCAATCGTATTCGACAATTCACTACTAAACACCTTGGCTGAAGCGTTCTCTTCTAAAAAGAAAGTTTCGGTTTCAATATTCCGAACTGAATTATTAAAAGTGTAGCTGGCTGCTACTTGACCAGTCAGACCCACAGGCTCAGTATAAGTGACTGTTGCTCCTGTTGACAATTCATATTCTTCAGTATTGTAATCAATCAGTGAATCAAGTACTAAATCCTCATATAAACTTTCACGTGTGGTCGGTTGATATTTAGTATTTAGATCAAGGGATACTGTTCTACCTACCTTTTCGAATTTATGCTGGAAGATCAGGTTATTGGTGAAATTCAAAGAATTGTTAAAGCTGTTGTAGCTATTTGAAGTTTCATTCAATAGCTCTTCCTCATCGGTCAAAGTCTTACCAAAGGTAGTTTCATTGCTTTCATTATCCTGATAGCTAATTGCGGATCTAAGCAATAAACTATTATTCTCATTAAATTCATGGTTAAGCCTCAAATTCAATCGATGATTGGTGTTGTTAGTAGTCGTTTGTTGCTCTTCAGAATAAAATTGAGATCCATTAGTAAGAAAAGTTTCTCGACTCAATAGTGCGTCATTATTATTGATGGAGTTATTAAAAAAGTAACTTCCTTCGAAAGTCGTTCTTGTCGATAATTCATCACTAAAATTTAGACCAGAGGAATGAGTCGAAGTTATTCCATCTTGTGTCCCAGTAATGAAGGTCTGATCTCCTCCTCTGCGCGCTCCACCTCTGTTTCCACCAGCGCTGACTCCAATGAGATCCTCACTTCCAAAATTCTGCTGATTGATATTATTTGACATTCCCAAGAAAGTTATTCGTTGATCTCCATCGAAGAAATTAAGAGTGGCTCCAGCTTTGTACAATCCATTTTCTCCATATCCAGCATATAGTTTTCCAAATTGACCATTTCTCTTGTCTTCTTTGGTAACCACATTCATGGTTTTGGTGGTATTACCGTCATCAAAACCGGTTAGCCTAGCTTGGTCGCTTTCCTCATCATAAACTTGTATTTTATCCACTATATCAGCTGGAATAGTATTGAGAGAGAGTAAAGGATCTTGTCCAAAAAATCTCTTTCCATCCAGTAAGACCTGTTGTACACTTTCACCATTTGCAGTGACCCCATCACTGCTAATAACAATTCCAGGCATTTTGCTTACTAAGTCTTTGGCCGATGCATCTGGATTGGTTTTATAAGCTAAAGCGTTAAATTGAGTTGTATCTCCTATCTGCTGAACCGCTACCACTTTTCCCTTTACTACAACCTCATTCAAAGAGGTGACATCTGGTTCCAATTTGATAAGTCCTAGATCAGTATCAGGTAATGATATTCTAATAATTTTAGCGAAAGTCTTATAACCCACATAGGATATTCTTAATTTATAAAAGGCCTGCTCCAATTCGTTCATTTGAAATCTTCCTTCTGCATCAGCTACAGCATATTTGGAGCGTGCTGAATCTTTTACATTCACCAATAATACTGAGGCACCGACAAGCGGCAAACCATCTGAATTATCCTGCAATAAGCCAGACACAGAGATTGTCTGTGCCTGACTTTGAGCATTTAAATTTATGGCATTAATTGATAGTAAAATTACTACAAATAACAGCTTCTTTTTCATTGGTCTTCAGTTTCCATCTCTGAATCTCTGCCCTTTCTCTTGGCTCTTGATTGAGAAATACTTTCATAGATTTTATATTGTTCTTCGCTTAAGACATCCTTAACAAGTGTGTCTTTTTCTGTTCTAATGGCTTCCATTTTTTCTCTTCTACTCTCTCGGTCTCCAGAACTTCTTAACTCTTCCATGGTTTCCTCCAGCGTCACTTGAAACTCCTCATAAATACCATCTAATAAGAGCTTTTGATCGCTGCTTAGATCTTCAACCTTCTCATACAAAGCTTGCTTCTCTCTTTTGATCATTTCCTCTGGTCCTCCCCCGGGTCTACCCCCTCTGGGCCCTTGTGAAAAGGCACTGAAACTAAGGGTGAAGAATGCTACTACTGCTAAAAATTTTATCGTTTTCATTCTATTATTTATTTGATTCAATGGTTAGACGCGAAAAAAGAAAACATCCCTCGCCACCCTCGAAAAAAATAATTTTATAGCAATATGGATCTATTGCGAGGGAGAAGAAAATGCGTAGCGTCCAAAGAAGAAAAGAGTGTATCGTCCTAAAATTACTTTACTATGGTTCGACCTATGCAGTATGGTTCGATCCCATTAATGATTTTTTTCGCACTCATTTTTAGCAATAGAGAGAACCTTTACCTTGCTTTCAATATTTGAATTTCTAGCATTATATTTCCCGTGCCAGCTTCTCTATCAAGATCTAACAGCAAGGAGTATGAAGTGCTATCATTAATCTTTTGGGATCTGAAGTTAGAGAGAAATTCATATGAAAAACTGATCTTACTGTCTATTCAGCACTCATAATGTGCTATAAATATGTTTGCTTGTAGAGCTACTGAACTAATCATAGTTCGATGGTCAAGTCTTAGGTATTCTCTACGAAAACACGTAATATAAACAGTGACTATCACTTATAGACGTAGAGAAAATGCTTGCATTAGCGTTGACAGCTTGCTTTTTAATATTCGAATTAGCGATACCGCACACCTATTACAAACAGAACATTATAAACTACCTAAGGAGTAAGTGGTCTGGAAAATAATGTTAATTTTGTTCTTTTTCAGGGTATTTTAAGACTAGATAAATGCCAAAAAAAGGTATCGAATTAGACTTCGACACCCTCAAATAGATCATTTGTTTTCCTTAATCGATTGTTGGGGTACCAACCAATTCTTCTTTCGGATCGATTTCGAAAGGAAGATTATCGTCATGACTCCATTCTGTCCATGATCCATCATAATTTTTGACATTTTTGTATCCTAAAAGCTCACTCAGGACAAACTGAGTATGCGCTGACCTAACTCCAGTGTGACAGTAGGCTATAATCTTTTTATCTTTTGTTACACCTTTTGATTCGTACAAATACATGAGATCAGCCGCTTCTTTGAAACGAAATGATTCATCGTAATCTATGGTATTTGCCCAATCAATATGAATACTTTTTGGAAGTCTTCCAGCTTTTGCTGCTCCATTTTTTAGCATCTTTCCAGTGTATTCATCCAAAGTTCTGACGTCCAACAAGATAACATTCGGATCATCTAAGGCAGCTATTACTTCCTCTTTGGACGCATAATGCGCTATAGATTCCTTTGTTGAATCAAATACAAAAGGAGTAGTAATGCTTACTAACTGTACCGGTGTAGTATCAAGCGAAAAACCTGCATCAGTCCAGCCGTTCTTTCCACCGTTGATAATGCGTACTTTATCGTGACCATATCTTCTCAAAATAAAAACGAAGCGCAGTGCATCTACATTACCCTTCGTATCATATATAATAATCTCGTGATCGGAAGAAGCACCAAGACGAGTTAATAAAGTTTCCATTTTTTCTTTAGTGGCTATCATCCCTCCATAATCGTAGTCTTCTCGATTTTCGTATTCAGATCTCCAAATATTAAGCGCACCCGGGACATGGCTTGATTCGTAATCTTCTAATTTGGATACTTCAATTAAAGTAAAGGTTGCACTATTTTCAATCATTTGTTTTACATCAGTTGCCTCTACAAGGTAAGCATCATTATAATAATCAATTTTTGGAGCTTCTTTTTGAGCTGAACTATCTTCCTGCGAAGATTTTTGGTTTCCACATGCCACGATGATCATCAGGGCAAAAAGCGTTATTAGATATTTTATCGATGAATTCATTTTATTTTGGTTTTGCTACTGATTAAACTTTTTTTTTTAAAATATGGCGTTTAGACCGATTACAAAGTAATTTCCTCGTTGGATTGAAAGCCCTTGCTGTCCAGTCCACTGATTTCTTCCAGGTGTACCTTGCTGAATTACATAATGGGCGATCCATTTAAGTCTGTGTGTATTCTGGTAAAAATTAAAACCTACATTATAAGTATCATTGCTTCCAGAAAAAGATCCTACTGCGTGTGCTTCTTTTTGTGCCATCGCCTCTTCAGCACCATTGTATTGCATCCACATTACTGTCGGCTCTAAAATTTTTCCGTCTACAAGTATGTTATATGAAGCCCTAATATGGCCTGTGTTAGCGTTGTACACATTCAGACCACCAACACCCTTATCTCCTCCTTCGCGGCTGAGTAAATGCCAGTCCCCATCAATGTTTAATGGACCCCAGTTTAAAAGGAAGTCGGCACTAAGAGAAGTGTTTAGATCAAAGAGACCTGTTTCGCCCTGATAGCTACCACCGAGACCTATTGAAAGACCATATCGTTCATTGTAATAATTGGACTTATATCCTATTGTATATTTACTCATTTCAGGATCACCGAAATTAAACACTGTCCGGCCCACGAATAGAGGAGCTGCAGAAGTACCGACTGAATTTTGTCCACCAGGTAGATCGGTTGTTACTACAGGATTAAAAATTCCCGCATTGTAATTGATCTGAAAACCTTCCGTGTCATTGAATAGAAGACCCCCGACATTGATACCTGGTGTTCGCCCAGACCCAATACCTGTCAAGTGAAATCTAATATAATTTTGCTGAATAGCCTTGTCTCCGGAAGTGGTGGCAAAGCTTGAAGTAATACTTTCCCTACCTAGTTGCGGTCTAAAATAACCCCCCGTTATGATTAGGCTCTCACTATCTGATAATTTCGCATGGAAAAAGGCATCCCAAATACCAAATCCTACATCATGTACTTCACTAGGACCAAAACTTGCATTAAGCTCATCTTTACCTACACCATCATAAAATGTAACTAAAGTGAAGTTGAGCCAAGAGTATGGATTAGCTCTAAAACCTAATCGAGCACGCCTTAAGTGGATATTGAAGCGATTTTCTACATCCTCAAAAGTGCCATCTCCATCCAAATCTGCTCTCATGCCTATTGTCTGAACACCCCAAAGCTGTACCATCATAAACGGATCGATCTTGAAATTAGGATTCTTTTCAATCCAAGTCGGTTTTTTTGCCTGACCGTAAGAACTGAGAGTATCTAGTACAGTCAAAAGCACCAAAACCAGTGTTACTCTACTTATTTGTTTTTTAAAATTCATTAAATAAAGTCACGGTCAGAAATTTTACACATTTCGACCATTATAAACTACAAGAAAAAGAAATCTCAGGAATCACACTGTAACTAATGCTACATATAATGGGATATGTGCAGGTTTCTTTACTTGAAAATATTTGTTATTAAAATCATGTGGTGGCTAATATTTGAAAACTATTGCCAAAAAAGTAAATGCAATAGTTATTTAGTGAGAAGGGGAAATCCTTTGATACGGGGGAGGGCAAAAATAACAGATTGAAAATACTATCAGCTAATGAAAATATAGAAATCCCATGACGGGCAATAGTGAGCGCACTGCAAGATGGTTTCATAAGAGATTCAATGCTAAACCATTCATTAAAGTATGTTGAGTGCATTTACCAAAAGCACCCTCACTCCTATTATGAACACTAACACTGCAGTTATTACTTTCATCCCGCTAGGTGAAAGCTTTTTAAAACTTAATCGAACACCTACTTGCCCTCCTGTCAAAACAGCTAAACCAAGAGCTATAAGCATAGAAACAGGTGCATTAAAAGTTTGAGAGTAGAAAAGTCCTCCTAAGCCAGAGATTGAATTAACTAAAATGAAAAAACTCGACAGTGCAGCTATTTTAACAGATGTCCCCCATTTTAAGTAATATAAAATAGGTGCAAGAAAAATACCACCCCCAATGCCAACCATACCAGACACAAATCCTATACCAGCACCCAATATATAGTGTATGAAAGCAGGATACTTCTTAGTTACTTCTCGCTCAAAGCCTGAATAGTTTTTGGCTTGCCAAATCAGGAAAATCGCAGCAATTATTAACACGCCACCCAGTATCACAAAAAACACTTGCTCTTCTAGTTTAAACGAGGCTCCAGCAAAGGCCATAGGTACACTAGTGATTACAAATGGAAAGAAATCAGCTATTTTAAAATGCCCTTTTTTTATAAACCAATAGGTACTTCCAACCACGACAATAATATTGCATACCAAAGCTAATGACCTCATTGTAAAAAATGAAACTGCCAATAAGGCAAGAATCGCTAAATAGCTAGAACCACCGCCAAAGCCGACTGAACCATATAATACTGCTATCACGAAGAAAAGAATACATAAAAATATTATACTCGTTAAGCTTAAAATCATAGTGTTTTTTAAAAATATATGAGGCAACTTCTAATTCAAACCGTTATATTTATGTGAATATAACGGAAATTTTGATTACTGTAGAAAAAGCCATATCGCTAATTAAAGAAAACGTACAATGCACTTCTAAAACGGAGATGATCTCCATTGAAAAAGCAAAGGGATATGTACTGGCTGAAGATATTGCTGCACCTATAAACCTTCCTCCCTTTAGACAATCAGCCATGGACGGTTACGCTTTGCATTTAAGCGATACGGATACTTATACTGTTAGAGGCGAAATAAAGGCAGGTGATGTACCATCAATTGATCTTTCTGCTGGAGAAGCTGTTCGTATTTTTACGGGAGCTCAAGTTCCAACAACAGCAGATACAGTTGTGAAGCAAGAACTAACTGCCAAAGATAAAAATACGATCAGAATTGAAGGGGAAATTACTTTAGGAAGCAATATTCGCCCGATTGGCGAGCAAATTAAAAAGGACACGCTCGCACTCCCTAAGCAAACAACACTCTTTCCAAGCACTTTAGGTTATTTGGCCGGTCTGGGCATAACGCAAGTACTTACCTACAAAAAACCAACCGTTGCTATAGTAGTAACAGGTAATGAATTAGTAGAAATAGGCACGCCCCTGTCGGATGGTAAAGTATATGAGAGTAATGCTATAATGCTTAAAAATGCACTAGCCAGCTTGGGTATTCAGGAAGTTATAATTCAAAAAGTAACTGATGAGTACCATGAAACGGAAACGATTTTAAATAAAATGCTCAACAATTACGACTTTACAATCGTCTCCGGTGGTATTTCAGTGGGTGATTATGATTTTGTGGGCGATGCCCTTGCAGCCATAGGTGTTGATGAAGTCTTCTATAAAGTCAAACAAAAGCCTGGTAAACCGCTGTACTTTGGTAAAAAGAATAATCGTTTTGCTTTTGCGCTGCCTGGTAATCCTGCTTCAGCACTAAGTTGTTTTTACGTATATGTGGCTTTGGCAATTACCAGGTATTCGGGAAAGGAAAGGTCTGATGTACTTAGTCAGAGGCTTACCGCTGTCAACAGTTTTACTTCAAATGGAACTAGAGCGCAATTTCTTAAAGCGCTTGCAACAGCAGAAAAGGTTGAAATATTAGATGGTCAAGCATCGTCAATGCTTCGGTCTTTTGCGGTAGCAAACGCATTAGTTTATTTGCCAGAAGGTGAACAAACAATAAATAAAGGAAGCGAAGTTAATGTACTTTTATTACCTCAATAAATTATGAGCTATCAGATAAAATTCAAATTATGGATTGAAGCAGATGAATATTCCTTTTTAGGCAATGGTCGTATTAAACTGTTAAAGGCAGTAGACGAACTTGGCTCTTTGAGCAAGGCCGCTAAGCACTTAAATATATCTTACAAGAAAGCGTGGGATCTCATTAAAAGTGTCAATGATGCAGGAGAAGAAGAAATGACGATCACCACAACGGGAGGAAATACTGGTGGTGGCATGAAACTCACACCATATGCAAAAACAATGATTAGTCAATTTGAGCATTTACAAAATCAGACCGCTGATTTTATTGATCATCACCCTTTTAATAAGAAGTAAAATGAAGCATAAAATACATATTAAATATTTCGGTCAAATTGCAGAAGCGACCAACAAGACAAATGAATATCTTGATGTAGAGAAAAGTAGTGTAGAAGCTGTAATCAGTCAGTTAAACAACTCCTATCCTGCTTTAGTCTCTCAAGAATTTAATGTAGCTCTCGATCATAAGATCGTGGATAGGGAAACAGAAATCTCGAAAGATGTAGAACTCGCATTATTACCACCATTTGCGGGAGGCTAAAACAAAGTGATCGATAACGAAAGATACATAAGACAAATCCTACTTCCTGAGATAGGAATAGAAGGACAGGAAAAGATAAGTACTGCAAAAGTATTAGTGGTAGGAGCCGGAGGATTGGGGTGTCCTGCCATGCAGTACCTAGCTTCTTCAGGTGTAGGTACAATTGGTATTGTAGATTTTGACAAGGTTTCTGCTTCCAATCTACATAGGCAGATCTTATATTCGATAGATGATATAGGTGTACCCAAAGTAGATGTAGCAAAAAGACAATTAGAGAGAATTAATCCAAATTGTATCATTAAGAAGTATGACGTAATGTTATCTACTGAAAATGCAAAAACTATCATAAATGATTATGACATTATCATTGATGCAACAGATATGATTTCAAGCCGCTATTTAATAAATGATACCTGCCTAGAGATGCAAAAGCCTTTTGTCTATGGGGCTGTATATAAGTATCAAGGTCAGGTGTCTGTCTTTAATCTGAATAATGGACCTACCTACAGATGTCTTTTTCCAAATCCTCCAATATCAAAAATTAAAGATTGCAATGAGAGTGGCATTCTACCTGTACTGCCTGGCATTATTGGGCTGATGCAAGCAACCGAAACGATCAAAATTATCACAGGATTAGGCAACCCATTATCTGGCACTGTTGGCTTATTTGATATAAAAACAATGCAATGGGAACATATTAAACTTTCGAGAAAGCAGACCATATAAAACAATTAATATAATGAGTAAACCAAAAAATGTATTTGTTCAAGGAGCTATAACACCAGAATTTATTGCAAATTCAATTGCAAAACACCAATCTAAAACGAGCATTGGTGCTCATAATATTTTTTTAGGTCAAGTCCGTGCAGATACAATAGATAAAAAGACTGTTACAGCCATTGATTATAGTGCTTATGAAGAAATGGCTAATAAAACCTTTCATGATATACGAGAGGCCATATTTGAAAAATACAATATTACCTGTATGCATATCTACCATAGCTTAGGTATTGTAAACGTTGGAGAGGTTTGTCTTTTTGTATTTGTCTCTGCCCCACACAGGAAAATTGTTTTTGAAGCTTTGGAAGAAATTGTAGAAGCGATCAAGCAAGAAGCTCCTGTATTTGGAAAAGAACTATTTGAAAACGGAACACATCAATGGAAAGTGAACAATTAAAATGGTAGATATCACGCATAAAAGCAGCACACTACGTATTGCAATGGCTCAGGCAACAGTAAAGGTGAGTAAACAAGAGACAATCAATGCCATTAATGATGACCTGGTCCCTAAGGGAAATGTTTTTGCTATGAGCAAAGCGGCTGGTCTCTTGGCTGTAAAAAAAACACCTGAGTTACTTCCTGACTGCCACCCCATGCCAATAGAATTCACTGGCATAGAATACGCAATAAACGGATTAGAGATTACTATAGTCTTTACAGTTAAGACGATTTATAAAACTGGTGTAGAGGTAGAAGCAATGCACGGTGCAAGTATAGTAGCGCTTAACATGTATGATATGCTGAAGCCAATAGATAAGGGTATAGAAATACAGCAGATAAAATTGCTGGAAAAGCGCGGTGGGAAAACTGATTTTAAAAAAGACCTAGAGCCTGCTATTAAAGCTGCCGTTGTAGTTTGTTCCGATACAATTGCAGCAGGCAAGAAAGAGGATAAAGCAGGTAAAGCAATCATTGCCAAATTAGAAGCAGTAGGTGTTACTATTACAGACTATCAGGTAATACCTGATGAAAAAGACCTTATCCAGGAAAAGACAAATACTTACCAATCAAGCGGACTAGATTTAATAATATTTACTGGTGGTACAGGACTTTCCCCTAGAGATGTGACTCCAGAAAGCTTACAACCATTATTGCAACGCTCCGTCCCTGGAATAGAAGAAGCTATACGCAGTTATGGACAATCACGCACTCCTTACGCGATGCTTTCAAGAAGCACAGCTGGAATGATAGGCAACACGCTAGTGCTTGCATTGCCAGGATCAACAAAAGGGGCAACAGAATCTATGGATGCAATCTTTCCTGCCGCCCTTCACATTTTTAAAGTTGCCCAAGGTGCTAGGCATGACTAACGATTTAAAGGAAAATATATGCTAGAAGATAGTTTTGGAAGGAAACACACTTATTTACGTATCTCGCTTACAGAGCGATGCAATTTGAGATGTAACTATTGTATGCCTGCAGACGGCATACCGCTGTCTCCCAAGTCGCACTTAATGAACGCAGATGAGATATATTCCATAGCCAGCACATTTGTAAAGGCTGGTGTAACAAAAATACGTTTGACAGGTGGAGAACCCTTGGTGAGAAAAGATGCCAGGGACATACTAAAGAAATTGGCTTCATTACCCGTAGAACTTGCGATAAGCACAAATGCAGTTACTACAGACAGACATATTGAAGATTTTAAAAAATTAGGTATCCAAAATATAAATATTAGTCTTGACACATTAATTCCAGAACGTTTTAAGCAAATTACGCGGAGAGATTACTTTGAAAAGGTTTATTCAAACATTTTTCAACTGCTAGAGCATGGATTTAATGTAAAAATCAATTGTGTGCTGATGAAGGGAGTCAATGATGATGAAATTATTGATTTCATAAAACTTTCAGAAAAGCATTTACTCCACATTCGATTTATTGAGTTTATGCCTTTTGATGGCAACCGATGGAATATGTCCAAACTAGTTTCGCAGCAAGCGATACTAAATTGTGTAGAAAATGTATTCGAGAGAGAAGCAATAAAGCGCATTGCAGACCGACCCAATGATACCTCGAGAAATTATCAGATTAAAGGTTACAAGGGCACATTTGCAATTATTAGTACAGTTACGAATCCTTTCTGTGATTCATGTAATCGCATACGGCTAACAGCAAATGGTCAAATTAAAAACTGTCTATTTTCGGCTAACGAAACAGACCTGCTTTCTACTTTAAGGGGAGGTGAATCTATAACCCCCTTAATTGAGAAAGCAATACAAGGAAAGTTTAAAAGCCGAGGCGGGATGGATACCCTAGAGAAATTTAAAGACCCGGCCCAACACGGACAAAACAGGAGTATGATAGCTATTGGCGGTTAATTACCGATGCTTTTTTAAGTCTTAAAAATTCGTAGGTACACATTATTATGGAATTCGTTAATAGCAAATAAACCAAAATCTACAATACCACCATATACTGGAATCTCCCCCTGTTTTCGGTAAACGACAATTGGCACTCTCATTTACAAGCAAGAGCCCACATCATCCTATTAATAGACAAGGTAGTACAGTTTTCTTGCTAAACAATTAGGGTATTAAAAAAGCTAAGAGTAAATGAAGATGTGATTTTTGCAATTTAATCACATGCAAGAATGTCAAATCCTGGAACTTGAGGTTTTAGATGGAGCGGGAGTTTTTCTATCCAAAATTAAATCTTGTGGCACTTTTCCTTTTGTTTTTCTTAATGAAAGAGAAAGTCAAAAGCATTACTATGAGAAAATCTAGGAAATCTGCTGACCGGTCAAGTCACTTCTTCTCTGGCTCACATCACTCCTGCCCATACCCATAAATCAAAAATTTCCTTGGAAATTCAGGCCTTGTAGTATTATTAATACCTTGTCGCAATAAAAGGGGAGGTTCAAATCCAAGATGGGATGGATATCCTACAGAAATTCAAATATCCATCCCAACACAGGAAAAAAATAGAGGTATGATAATTTTCGGTTACTGATTAATTTTGACCTTTTTTAAATCCGTAAGTATTCTGATGAACAAAATCTTTTGGGAATTCCTCTACTCCAGGAAAACCTAAATCTATTGTACCGCTATCTTCAGGAACATAGTTTGTTTTGAAAATATAATCCCACAGACTCAAACTTATACCAAAATTTACACCGTATTTTCCTTCCGGCAATGTATAAGCATGATGATATAAATGCATCACAGGATTATTAAAAATGTACTTCAAAGGACCCCATGTTAGCTTTATATTCGCATGGTTAAGGTGTCCGATCGTTATAGCTGCAAAGTGGACAATATATGCTTGCGCTGGCTCAAAGCCAAATAATATCATCACCCCGAAAGTCTTTAGAGGTTTGTATAATATATTTTCCATCCAATGATAGCGTAAATGTGCAGCAAATCCCATTTCCTTCACACTATGATGAACCTTATGGTATTTCCACAAAAACGGGTATTTATGTAATAAGACATGAGTGAACCATTGCACGAAATCTAGAACCACAAAAAAGATAAGAAGTTGTGCCCACATCGGCCAACCTGCGGGTTCAAATAGCGCAAGTGAACTTTCGGATATCCCTAGGTCTTCGAATCCAAGTTGTAAAATTCTGTAAAAACCACTTATAACAATCGCAAAAACAAAGAAATTAAAGAACATATAAGAAGCGTCTAACCAGAAATCTTTCCTAATAATGGATTGATTTTTTCTCCAAGGAAAAGCTATCTCCAAGCCCCACACTACAAGGGAAATCACAATAAGACCCCAAAAATAATTGGTATACCATGGCACCTCGAATAAGATCGACTTCCAAGTCCAATCCAAAGTACCCATAAATGAATTCACAAACGCATCTATATATTTCTCCATAACTAGATTATTAAAATTACTAAGTTGTTAAGTTTGAATATTGTCTTGTTCATAAGGTAAATCATTTAGGATACGCCATTATGTCTAAGAACAGTAATATATTTTTAGTCTTTATATTTTATTTTTTTTAAAGCATGTAAATGAAATAAACGCGCCTCTATGGAAAAGGAATTAATCACTAATCCTCATTTTATTTTAATCAATCAATACAAGATCTACTTTATTTAATTCGCATTTTCAACCTAAACCTTTATCTCATTTTATATTTACAGCATGCCTCAATCAAAGCATTTTACATTATTTCATGCTACTACTATTCCTTTTTTCCGTGTTCTTCATTAGCAGTGCTTGAGTATATCTAAAGACCACTTGTTTATCGAAATAGTTTTGCTAAAACTCTATGAAGGATTCACTTTGGGTATTTTCAATGCTTTACTCATTGGTCCACTTTGTATTAGGTTTACCATCTCTACAAACGGAGAAAAATAACACAGAAAACACTATTTTAATTCTCCAATTGATACCATTCTATATTTGCTAAATTCTCGCGTCTTCCTTTATCTGAAACAGGATAATTTGAAACTAAGTATTCAACAATAGCTTCTTGATTTTCCCCTAAATCCCATAATCCTTGTGTTTCCTGCATCCATTTTATTGTTGCATTCCAACGCTCCTCGTTCATCCTATTTGCAGTTACTAACTTAGAAGAATGGCATCCAGTACAGTTATTGACCACTAACATCAAACCTGGTGCATCAATTAAGCCGGTTCGAACGTGAATACCGTCTTTAATTAGATCTTGATCTGTTTCTTGAACAACTGCCACAGCAGGCGCTTCTTCTTCAAAAGTAAAAATATTGGGATTTTGATATAAAATAGTTACAAAAACACCCATCACTACAATAAAACTAAGGCCCGTAAGTGTTAAGTGGTATAATCTTTTAACTTTTTTAAACAATTCTTCGTCCTTCATAAATTATTTCACTTTAACTGCAATTCTGTGACAAGCATTATTTAAATAACCCTTAGGATTCCAACCAGGTAAAAGCATTGGCTGCGATTGACCTCTTTCATCTGTTGCTCTTGCCCAAACTTCATAATACCCTTTTTTCGGAAATTCAACTGTGGCAGAAAATTGTTGCCATGCTAATCGATTTACAGGTTTTTCAATTGCACATTCTTTCCAGGTTGAGCCAAAATCTATGGAATATTCCATTTCAGAAACGGCTAACTCTCCAGCCCAAGCGTGTCCTCTAATCTGTAAAGAATTTCCCTCATCAATCATTACTCCAGTTTTAGGATAGGTAATTAAAGATTTTACTGGCATAGATTCAATGATACACATATCTTCATCTTTCACCTTTTCCCCAGGGGCAACAGGCTCACAAGGTACCCGATATGCCTGCCCCAACATTTTTGTACCATCATGTACCTGATCTCTAATGCTTATTCTATTAACCCATTTGCCTGAAACAGAAGCAGGCCATCCCCCTGCAACTAAACGCAACGGATATCCATGTACTAATGGGATATCTTTTCCGTTCATTTCAAATGCTAATAATGTTTCATTTTGAAGTGCCTTTGCCATTGGTGCTCCTCTGGATATAGGTTCTTTACTAGGATTTCTGCTCAAATGCATATCTGCAGCGTGGAAGCCAATGTAGACTGCATCATCCTTTATTCCAGCATCTTCTAGCACATCCTTCAAACGGACACCTGTCCAATTAGCGCAATGCACTGCACCTACGGTCCACTGATTCCCTTTTGCCGGAGGATTAAACTCACTTCTTCCGTTTCCTCCACACTCTAATGTTAACTGATAAGTGTGTTTTTGAAATTTAGATTTCAGCTCAGCAAGCGTGTACGTCTTTTTTTCTTTCACAGACTCACCGTCAATGGTCAGCGTCCAAGTACTTGCATCTATATCTTCAGGAACCAATCCATTATTTCTAATGAACATTTTCGATTCAGGTGTTACTTTGTCATCTAATAAATGAGCCTGAGCTTCAATATTCCAAGGTTTATCATTTAAAACAACCATCTCGTTGCTTTTATTGAACATTTTAAATGGATCAGGATCTTGAAGTGCTAATGGCTTATAACCTTCAATTATATTAGAACCAAATACAATATCTGCTCCTATAATGGTAGCAAACGAACTTAAGGTTGCTTTTTTAACAAAATCTCTTCTTTTCAAAATTATTATATTTTTATATCCAGTAAAATAAACGTTTAAGCGCAACTTCAGAATAAACCAAAAAAATAGATCGCTACAACTAACAATATATAGATAAACTCCAGACTATTGAACTCCAGATTATTAAAAGTAGCAATTTCACAATTTGCACTAAGTAACTTAAGTTACACACTTGAGCCGTGCTAGGCTGAAAACTAAAGCAACTTAATTCAGAAGACATAATTGCAAATCATCAGCATACTAATGCTAGAAACAAGTATTGGAAATGTATCTTCAACTCAAAATATTCAATCTCAACCCAAAAAATCAATATTGATTTCTCAGAAGAATTGATAAAGAGCATAAAAATATGTTTTGTAATGAATAATTAAAATTGGTTTTACTTAATCTTTTAAGACTATCAAATATGCCAAGCAAACAGAAGACTTTTCGACTAAGGCCATACCCTCGTGGGTTCCATTTAATTGAAAATGAGAAGGGAAAAAAGAAAACATCCCTCGGTGTCTATAAAAAAATAATTATGAAGTATAGATTATAATGCTGCGAGGGAGAACTAAAGCAGTTGCGTCTAAAGAGAAAAATAAAAAGACATGCAACATTTAATTAAAGCTCTATCGCTCGTACTGATAATATTTTCAACTTTTAAACTAAGCGCTAATGAGCCCAAGAAATCTTCATTTTCACTTATTGAAAATGTGACTGGCGAATGGATAATTAATCTAAACGCATCTATTACCGCCTTCCAATATGAATTAGAGTTTCAAGAGCGTGCAACTAACTATACTAGTATTGAGGAATTTAAACAGGTACTACTTAAGCATATCAAAGAAAGTATACACTTGACTATTAATGGAGGAATCAAACCTATACTTTTAGAAGGAGAAGTAATGGTTGATAAAACGACCACTGTAGCCTTCAAACTTGGTGGGCTTCCTGACCATATCGAGCAAGTGTATCTAAAAAATGAAAGTTTCACTCACATAAATAGTGACAAATTTATTTTTATTATCAGTAAACTGGGGCTTGCAAATCAAGAATTCATTGTCAGTACTGCAACTAACAACCAGTTAAATATAATTATCAATGAAAATGAAATCACTCCTACAGCAATCCCCATTAAATCTAACTTATCCAGTATTTCTATCCTTGCAACCGCAGTAGGTTTATTAGTTTTTATTATTGCGAAAGGTCAAAAATTAACTGGGAGAAAGATGGATTCCTATTATTATTAACAACAATTTGGTGATTAATGATGGAGACAGTCTAGAGAATTTACTTTAAAAAACTACTTCCTGCAAATATTTTGTAGTCTATGCCTCACCCAAGGCATCGGTCTGTCACTAATTTTTTTCCACGCTTCATCGAAAGATGCATTGCTAAAAAATACCGTAAGTATTTTTTTTGTATATTTAAAAAATGCAAATCATCTATTAATAATACAAAATGGGGGAGTATTATAACTATTTGATAAATCTGGGGATGCAGCCAGAATTAGATAAGCTGGAAATCAATCGAATTAAGCTGATTAATTCTGTAGCTTTCTTTTCTACAGCTACTTGCTTGGTAATTGGAATATTAACTATTTTCGAGGGTTTACTGGTTCAATCGGTCTTCATATTTACGGCAGGTGTGCTATTTGCAGTCACCTTCATATTTAGCTACTATCATAAACATCCTCAAGGCAGAAGCTACCTAGTAAGTGTTGGATCTCTCCTCATTATCGGCCTGGCAGTTAATGCTTATCGTAATCAATTATATACTGACACTGAAAATATTTTATTTGCCTTTATGGCTTTATCTATCTTAATTTTCAGTGGTCCCTCTCAACATTATCGCTATTGGGTTCTATTTGGCATCATCATTTACTTAAAATTCCTTAAGGCTCAGTATAGTAGTCAGGTGTTAGACCTATCCTTCTATATCTTAATACAAAACACCACAGTTCTTGCAATTTTACTATATTCTTTCCTCGTCTATTTTTATCGCGCGTTTACAAGTTCTGTGAAAGCTTTGGATGAATCTGAAAAAACACTTTACAATTTAATTGATAATGTCTCCCTTTTCGTTGCTTTATTCAATCCGGATGGGACATACAAAGTGGTGAATCGGCATTATGAAAAGGCTTTGAATCTGAAAAAAGAACAGATTCAAGGAAAGCGTGCGCAAGAAGTATTTCCTCAAGATATTGCCAATTGGCAAAGCGATGTAGTTAAAGAAGCAGTGAGAACAGGAGAATCCATTAAAACCAAAAAGTCCTTTCTATTACCAAATGGCAGTTCTTTTGTAGGTTTTGGAAGAGCAAACCCCATAAAAAATGCTAATGGCGATGTAATTGCTGTAGCTGGATACATTAATGATATCAGCGAACTAGAAAATATAAGGCGAAAACTGGAAGAAGTAAATCAGTCAAAGGATAGAGTATTTTCTATCGTTACGCATGACATCAGAAGTCCATTAAATACGTTTGAAGGAATCTTAAATAGTACAAGATATCAAATCATTACTTCCGAAAACTTTGGTGAATTCATTGAAAAGCTAAAAAGTGAATTTACTCCCATTAAAGAGACTATAGATGATTTATTTCGCTGGGCAAAGGCTAATATGGAAGATATTGAAGCTAATATAATAGAATTTGACTCAGATAAAATAATTAAAGAAATGATTGAAGGTAGCAGTTCACTTGCCAATCAAAAAGAAATTAAAGTGGAAATTAAAGGTGAATGCTTAAAATTAAAAATGGATCCCGACCATTTTAAGATAGCGCTCAGAAATTTAATTCAGAATGCAATTAAGTTCTCAAATATTGGCGCTACCGTCACTATTAATCAATATCAAGACACTAAAAACTTATTTGTGACTGTTGAAGATGAGGGGATGGGAATATCAAGCGAACAAATAGATGCAATTAAAAGCGGCACAGCATGCAAACCCAACTACGGGACAGCAGGGGAATTAGGCTCAGGTATTGGTCTTTCAATGGTAAAAGAATTGTTAATCAAAAATAGGTGCGATTTGCATCTACAAAGTGAAATGAAGAAAGGGACGATTTTTTCAATAGTTTGCCTAAAGCAAGTATAATATTCCTTTCCCATCCGTGTAATAGCTACGGTCAATCAATAACTGTTGGCACAGGCTTTTCAGAGTCAACAATTACTTATTTCAGGTGATTAGAGTACAAATAAACCAAAGGTTACTCTTTTCGTCTTTAAACTGCAGTGTTGTCTATAATTTTCATTTATTTCCATTATTAAACTTTAGATCTTTCTTGTTACTAAAGCAAACACCGAAATGAATACATTACAAAAAACATTTACACTTCGCCCGTACCCTCGAGGCTTTCATCTGATAGAAAGAGAAATTGAAGAAAATATGCCTCAACTAAAAAATATAAAAGCTGGCATCGCCCATGTCTTTATTCATCACACTTCTGCTGGGCTTACTTTGAATGAAAATGCTGATCCCACCGTTAGAGGAGATTTTGAGCGACATTTCAATAAGATGGTGCCCGAGAACATGGATTATTACCAACATACTCAAGAAGGCGCAGATGATATGCCTGCTCACATCAAAGCTTCTCTTTTAGGCAGTTCAGTAAGTGTACCGATTCAAGAGGGCAAACTTCTAACAGGAACTTGGCAAGGTATCTATCTTTGCGAGCACCGAAATCATGCGAGTGGGAGAAGAATTACGATTACTGTTATGGGAGATTAATTTGATCCATACAAATGTATATCGATATTTTTAGGATTCCTCTAGCCTGTTCTCAATCTTAGGATTAAGTTGCACCAGAGCTTTTGATAGTGAGGTTTTATCCTTTGGAGAAATGATAACACTACCGAATTCACCATGCTCTATTTCAATTCGATCAAAAGAGGGAGCTGGCGAGGAAAAGACGCTATTAGTTTTTGAGATTTTCTTTATTTCGTCAATCTTAATTGCCCTAAATGTGATAAATCCCATTCTAATATTTAATGTTTTATTTGCAATAGTATACACGGTTTGCATAAAAATATACAATATAAAGACATACATCACGATCATAAACGCAAGCGCAATTATTACCGTCTGACTCCATTCTGTTGTACTACCATTAACTAAAAATGGAGCGAAAAAGATCACGAAAATAAATAGTAACAATCCGTAAGATACTTTAGAGGGGTATTTCGTTTTCATTTGCTATCATGTAATGATAAATCTTGGTGAAATATAGAGAATTACTCAGTCTACAAAAATAATTTCTTCTGTTTCTTCTGTAAAAGTTTCACCAGATTCCAAAGTTGCAGTTACTTGAAAGCTTGCCTTTTCATAGATACTATCATAATCTACTAGCAATAAATCTAAAGAAAACTGGTCTTGATATTCATTCTGTATTTCTATTAAATCTTTTACACTAATTATCTCAGAATTAAAATTGCTTCCAAAATTAGTAGTTACATCTATCATTTGGTTCCTATCCTCTTGATTAATCATCAGGATGTTTAAATCTTTTAATTTGTCAGAATAATTATAAAGCGGAGTGGGACAATCTAAAGCATTTGCCTTGTTAAAACCGAAATGAAAGGATGATCTTTGTTCTGAAAGTGCGACTTGCTCGTGCTCTAAATAGATTTCAAGTCTGAAATTCTCTGTTCGAATAGTATCTTCATCCAAATTCAATCGACTATCTATTTCAGCACCAGTCCTTAAACTTAAACCGGTGTAAAACATCTCAAATGTAGGGATTGGCCCACATTTCTCACAAGAAAGTAGGAATTGGATTGCAAACCCACCAACAAGTATTAATAAGAGTTTTCTAAGCATGAAAATGTTTTTGAAATAGACCCTGCAAAGTAATTAGTGGTTGTAATACAAATAATTTATTAATCCTCAATAGTGCGAAAAGTGAGGTTCACCCTAGGAGTCAGTACTTTTTTGGTCGGTGGCAATCGATGTAGCCAATGTAATTGAGTTGTGCCTTTCATGACCAAAAGGCTTCCGTCCTCAAGCCAAATTTCTACTTTCTCTTTTGAATCTTTATGTTTAAAGGCAAATTTCCGTTCGGCTCCAAAGCTGACAGAAGCAATAGCACCATTTTTCTTCAAGTCTTTTTCTCCATCGCTGTGCCAGGCCATCCCCTCCTCACCGGAGTGATATAAATTCAATAAGCAAGAATTATAGGTTTCTCCTGATCGCTTCTCCACTTCCTGCTTTATTTCTTGGAGAGCAGGTGTCCAGAGTTTCGCATATTTTGTAACTTTAGAATAAGTATAGGAAAAAGGTTTCTCTCCGTACCAAGCTACTTTTCGTTTGGTGATAATTTCTTTTCCAAAAATAATGGCTTTATCGTGCTCCCATTCTATTTCATCAAAGAGCTTATGGTAGAAAAGGGAAGATTCATTATCACTGAAGATTCTACCATGGTAATTCACGGTGCCATCAAAAGGAAGTAGATTTTTACCAGCATCAAAAGGTTGGTCAAATAACATCATATAGGTAAAGCATTCAAGATAACGAAGAAAGGATTTAGCAGTTCGGGCAAAACATGCATTTATTTCTCTTCTGGTAATTCTACCACAATTTCATTCTTCCGATTAAAAAGCTCATATGGAGCATTGTAACCAAACATATAGAACTTATTAGTGTAAGTTATACCATTTTCTTCCAATGACGCAATCAGCTTCTTTTTATTCTTTTCAATTTTGCTATCATCAGCCCATCCTCCAAAAGTGATGGCTGCCATTCTTCTCTGAGCTTGTTCTTTAATTTCAATATTTGACTGATTGGGTTTTGGCAAATCTTCTTTCTCATACTTTTGAGGAACCAAAAAACCCATAGTCATAGAGTCCTCCAACGACATACTTACAGGAGAGGTCATAGCAATTTTTTCATTACTGTCATTTCCTCCAAAGATGTATGCTGCAAGCATTGAAAATCCTTTGCTAGACATTTTCTTATAACTACTACCTGGAAGCTTTACAGATGTGAAAAGACTCTTTTCATAAGAGCGGATCTCAAAGTTCTCGAACTTACGAACCACTTCATAATCATAGGTTTCAATACCTTTTTGACTATATATTGCAAATACCTGTACGAAAATAAAGACTAAAACAAGTACTGCTATTACAATAAACACAATTTTCATACTTAGTTAACGTCATTCTTCAATCTGATGTTTCTGGTTTCAGTCCACTCAATCAAGATTAGATCTGTAGACCGATGCAGTGATCCTGGCTACCAAACTACAATGAAAGCAAGTCTATGTCATAACGCCTGCAGAATTGAACGTTCGCTTTCAAAGGACATCCCACGGTGAACAAATCATAAGATTCACAGTTCTTTATTATTAATGTTTTATGCATATTTCAATATTGTATAAACCATCTTTAATCTAGGCCTAAATGGATCTCAAAATTGAAACATATTGCTTTTAAAGAGTAATCTTATTAAATTAAATAGAATCATTTAACGAGACTGAATGAAGAGTACCATCTGCTTATTTTTTTTATTTGCAGCAGCTAGTTTTTATACTCACTGTCAGGAATTGGATAATAAAAAGTGTAGCTCAAAAACGGAAGATATCCTATCACTGGCACTTGAAAAAGCTCAAGAAGGAAATTCTGAAACAGCAATAGCCCTATTGCAAGAGGGATTAGGGAAAAGTCTAAGCGTTTCTTGCAAGGGTAAAATATACTTGCAGTTGGGGACTATCTATCACAACTCTAATCAATTGGTCCAGGCAGTAAAATACCTTGACGAAGCTGCAAAAATCTTTGCCGCCAATGGCATGCCAAACCAACAGATATTAGCAATGAATATTATTGGGGGGTGTTATTATCTGTTAGGGGACTATGATATAAGTGCCAAAAACACATTAAAAGCGATAAGAATTGCGAAAGAGAACCTTAAGTTTGACCTTTTAGGAGAATTATACAACAATTTAGCAGGTTCCTATCTAGAACTACAAATGAATGATTCAGCACTTAAATATGCTGAAATCTCTATCAAAATGTCAACAGAAGAACAGGATCGTAGCACATTGCTTCATGCGTTATCAACTAAGGCAGAAATTCAACTTAAGCAGAAAAACTATAGTGAAGCGGAACGAGAGTTTGAAAGGGTGTTGGAACTTGGAAGAAAAGAAGGATTACTAAATCCATATATCGAATCTAATTGTTTGTATGGCATAGCTAGCTCAAAATTTATGACTCAACAATATGTGAGTGCGCGTGAATTTGGAAGAAAGGCTTTCCAACTCGCAATTTTCGATGAACACTTAAAGATAGCTGAAAACAGTGCGAAACTTTTGTACGAACTGTGGAAGAGATCGGATCAAAAAGATAGCGCTTATCACTATCTAGAGCAATTGGTATTACTTCAAAAGAGAATTCAGCCCAGTGAAAACCTTAGTCAACTGAATAGATTCAGGATGAGGCAAGCGGAAATTCAAATTACGGAAAAAGAAAAGGAGGCGGAGAAGCAAAAATACTACACCACATTAGGTATCATCACTGCAGTCTTACTTTTTCTTTTATTTATTTCAATTTTCTTGTTTTATAGGAACACCAAAAGACTGAATCGAAGATTACAGGAAAGTAATCAAACGATTAATACAGCCAATTCTCAATTAGCCATCCAAAGAGATGAATTAAATAATCTAAATAAAATCAAAGACAAGATTTTTTCGGCAGTTATTCATGATTTTAAAACGCCAATGAACACTTTGGAAAGCATGCTAAATATGCTAATCAAGAAATACTTGACTCCTGAAGAAGCTTCAGAGCATTCAAAAACACTTCTTGAAAAATTAAAAAAATCAAAACTGGCTATCAACAATACGATAGCATGGATTAAAACTCAACTTGAAGGCTACGAAGTTCAAAGGCAAGTGATTCAATTAGGTGAGTTTGTTAATGAAATTAAAAGTTATCATAGTAGCGAATTACAAAAAAAACAAATAAAGATAAAGACAAATATTAACGAGGAATTAATGTTTTACTCGGATAAAGAGTTACTTTTTATAATACTAAACAATCTTGTTTCCAATGCTATAAAATTTTCTGATAAGAATACCGAAATAAAAATTATTTCGGAGGAATCATCTGATCGTTTAAATATCACGGTAAAAGACGAAGGTATTGGCATGAAAAAGTCTGATTTAGAAAAGATACTTTCTTTAAAATCATTATCGCAAGAGAGTGGAACAGAGCATTCAGGGTCTGGTTTGGGTTTAAGAATTTCAAATGAGTTGCTTACAAATATAGGAGGCAAAATGTCTGTAGAAAGTACTAAGGGTAAGGGAACATTGTTCTCTGTGCGTATTCCACTGCACAAAACCTCATAATTCCCTTAGGCTAAGATCTAAATCAATGGAACCAGTAGTAAGGGTATCTTTGATTTTTTTATTAATCCATTAGAAACACTTTCCATAAATGCCTTGTACAAAAAGTTGTGATCATGGTGCCCCGTAATAATTAAATCCGCATCTAATTTCTTGGCTTCTTTAATAATCATTTCTACCGTAGCTCCTTGAACTAATAAAGCCTCCGATTCTACTCCTTTTTTAATCAGTTTCTGTGAGTACTTTTGAAGCAAATGATGTTCTTCTCTAAGCTCGGAAGCACGCATTGCCCTCACATATTGTGGACCAACTCCATACCCTACAAAATCAGGCTCTGGTGCAGCTATGTGTACCAACCAGATTTTAGCATCAAAAGCTTTCGCAAGTTCAAATGCCTTATCTAATAATAGTTGCTCCTGCTCTTTAAAATCGATCGATACAAATATATTTTTCATAAGGCTTTTAGTTAGATACTAGTTTGTAAAATAACGATTTTTAAGCCAAAAAGATAATCTTATGTTTTATTCTTCAACAAGTTCAATTGCTAATGACCCAAACTCTTCATTTGGATTGTCAGTATACAGCTCATAGGAATATTTACCGTTCTTTAAGGGAGTTTCTCCAACATAATCAAACGGTTGAATTGTAAGAGTGTTTCCCTTAATTTCTAACTTAACATAAGCATATCGATAGGCCGTATCAAATACTTTATAGTCAGAGGATTTGCCACTTTTCAAATCTCCGAAATCAACGTTTCCAGTTGAGGTATTCACGACAATGTTCTGGAAATTAAAATCACTTTTATTCACCAAACGAATATTTACCGCTGCAGGGTTGATGTTAGATTCTGAACAACCAAAGACCACAATGATTGTAGCAACAAAGAGTAGGATGTTTTTCATAAAACATAGACACTAAAAAACTCATTCTGGTTGTAATAATATCTATTTTAGAAAACAAAAAGAGCCAGATAAACCGGCTCTTTTCTCTACTTTCAAATGTCAATTTTCCTTTTTTCTCAAAAAAGCTAAAAGCGGCCTGCTCCCTAGTGCCAACCTAGGTGGTGCTTAGCTAGTCCACACTTTTACATCCTCAGGGCTTACGCTCGGAATATCGAGCTTCATTTTCTTTTTCAAGCCTGAAATTTGATGATGTAATTTAGTATGCTTCATTTCTTTTAGTTCTTCTACCGTTTTGATTCCTGCTTCCATCACTACTGGAGCCCATTCTTTAGGAACTCCTGCTTCAACAAAATCAGCTTCTGTTGCTACTTTAGCTTTTTTCTCTGGCTTCATTTGAGGGAAGAATAAAACATCTTGTATAGAGTTGCTATTGGTCATAATCATACTTAGACGATCAATTCCGATACCCAAACCTGCTGTTGGTGGCATACCATACTCCAGCGCACGCAAGAAGTCCTCATCCAGCATCATAGCCTCATCATCTCCCCTTTTACCTAATTCTAATTGCTCTTCAAATCGTTGGCGCTGATCAATTGGATCATTCAACTCGGAGAATGCATTACAAATTTCTTTTCCATTACAAATGGCTTCAAACCTTTCCACTAAACCTTCTTTAGTTGGGTGTTTTTTAGCCAGGGGAGACATTTCAATCGGGTAATCTGTTATGAAAGTTGGCTGAATTAATTGCGCTTCACATTTCTCACCAAAAATCTCATCGATCAACTTCCCTTTACCCATAGAGTCATCAATTGGAACATGCAGCTTTTCGGCCGTTTTCCTCAACTCCTCCTCATTCATTTCCGAGATATCAATACCAGTAAAATGCTCAATGGCTTCATACATGGTGTATCTTTTCCATGGCCTTTGGAAATTAATTATGTTCTCACCTACTTTTACTTCTGTGGTTCCGTGAATATCCATGGCTACTTTCTCCACCATTTCTTCTACCAAATTCATCATCCACTCATAGTCTTTGTAAGCAACGTACAACTCAACTTGTGTAAATTCGGGATTATGAAAACGGGACATTCCTTCATTTCTGAAATCTTTTGCAAATTCGAATACGCCATCATATCCACCAACAATTAATCTTTTTAGGTATAATTCATTGGCAATTCTTAGATATAAAGTCATATCTAAGGTATTATGATGAGTTTTAAATGGCCGTGCTGCTGCTCCACCATAAAGTGGTTGCAAAATAGGAGTCTCAACTTCTAGGTATCCCTTATCGCCTAAAAAATAGCGCATAGAGTTTACCAATTGAGTCCTTTTCCTGAAAGTATCTCTAACTTCAGGATTCACAATCATATCCACATAACGCTGACGGTATCTTTGCTCCGAATCTGTAAAAGCATCGTGTCTTTTTACATTTCCTTGCTCGTCAGTAGTTTCTTTAGTGATAGGCAATGGACGTAAAGACTTGCTCAATACAAAAAATTCTTTTACGTGTATTGAAATTTCACCGACTTGCGTGGTAAAAACATAGCCCTTGATACCTATGATATCACCGATATCTAATAATTTCTTGAAAACGGTATTATAAAATGTCTTATCTTCATCTGGACAGATTTCATCTCTGTTCACATACACTTGAATTCTACCCGTACTATCTTGAATCTCAGCAAAAGACGCTTTTCCCATGATTCTCTTGCTCATCAAACGCCCAGCAATGCTAATGTTTTTATAATTCAGCTTATCGCTATCATAGTTTTGTTTGATATCTTTAGCGGTCACATTAATATCAAATGTTTCTGCGGGATAAGGATTGATCCCCAATTTCTGTAGTTCTTCCCTACCTTTTCTTCTTTCAATTTCCTGTTCGCTTAAATGCATCATTTTTTGCTAATATATTTTGGAATCGCCTTTCTACTATTTTAGTCTGCAAAGATAGAAGAAAGTTGTTTAAATTTTGATACTTAATGGCTAGATTCTATAGCCATCTCCATGTTTTAAGGTCCTTTGGAGATTTTAAAATTTAACGGTTTTTAAAGATAGTAGAGGGAGTATTCTACTGAAAAACTACATAGTAATAGTAAAATTCTAATCTCACTTTTTACTATGGGAAATAAATGGAATTCCCAATATTACCTTTCCCCAAAAATTTTACTACCTATTCTCACCATCGTACTACCTTCTTCAATGGCAATTTCATAGTCCCCACTCATTCCCATCGATAATTCCTTTAGGTTCAGTTTTTCATCATTGTAGTCTTTCGCAGTTTTGTCAAACAACTTTTTCAGACTTTTGAATTCTCGCCTAATTTTATCTTTATCGTCTGTAAAAGTTGCCATACCCATTAAACCCTGCACATCTACATGATTCATTTCATTAAAGGCTTCCGATGATAATAATTCATGCAGCTCCTCTTCATCTAAGCCATACTTATTTTCTTCCTCCGCAATATGAATTTGCAGCAGTACAGGAATAACCCTATCAATTTTTCTACCTTGTTTATTAATTTCTTTTAGCAAACGAACACTGTCCACTGAATGGATCAAATGCACGAATGGAGCAATATATTTCACTTTATTTCTCTGCAAATGCCCAATCATGTGCCATTCAATATCTTTCGGTAAGGCTTCAGCTTTATCGGTCAATTCCTGAACTTTATTTTCACCTAAAGCTCTTTGTCCAGCTTCATAAGCTTGAATCAAATCTTCATTGGGCTTTGTCTTACTTACTGCAACCAGTTGGCAATTCCCCAAGGATTCTTTAACTGTTTTTAATTTATCTGCTATACTCATGAAAACTCTTTTTTTAGGATCTGATTAAAGTAAATAAAAAAATCACTTTAACATAAATTTATTTTTATGTATTTTGAATGTTATATATTTGCCTTCTGAACTATTTTTTAATAATTAAAATCAAAGGTAAAAGTTTAAGATTTTTCATTCACTTAAATTTTAATTTTTGAATATCAACCATATCATAAATGACACTCTTAGGTAATCTTATAAAACAAGGCATACGTATTCGAGAGAGTTTGGATCAGGATTTCACTCCTGCATTTGAATTACAAAAAACTGAATTTCGCAAATTAATCATTGCCGCTCGAAATACGCAGTTTGGTAAGGCTCATAATTTTTCTGGGATTCTGCAATCTTTAAAAAAACATGACAATAAAAGTTTTTATGAAGACTACAAGAACCAAGTACCAGTTCACGACTACGATAAAATGTTCAAAAACTGGTGGCACAAATGCCTTGAGGGCGAAAAGGATGTAACTTGGCATGGGGCCATTAAATATTTTGCTTTAAGCTCAGGAACTTCAGGATCCTCCTCAAAACACATTCCAGTATCTTTAGAGATGGTGAAAGCCATCCAAAAAACCAGTGTCCGTCAGATCTTGTCTCTATCACGATATGAAGGCTTGCCTTCTTCAGTATTTGAGGGAGGTACACTAATGGTTGGAGGAAGTACTGATCTGCAAGATAACGGAAATTATGCTGAAGGAGATTTGAGTGGAATTACTACTTCTAGGATTCCTTTTTGGTTTCAGCGCTTTTATAAGCCGGGAAAAGCTATTTCTCGAAAGAAAGATTGGGAAGACAAACTGGAGCAAATGACATTAAAGGCAAAGGATTGGAATATCACCATTATAGCTGGTGTTCCTGCATGGATAACGATATTAATAGAAAAAATCATTAAGCACTATAATCTTAATAATATCCATGAAATTTGGCCCAATTTTGAAATTTATGTTCATGGTGGAGTCGCTTTCGAGCCTTATAAAAAAGGATTTGAAAGACTTTTGGGAAGAGATATTAATTACATAGAAACCTACCTGGCTTCTGAAGGATTTATTGCTTTTCAAGGGTCTCAAGGAGCTGATAGTATGAAATTGGTTTTAAACAACGGGATATTCTATGAATTTATCCCATTTCCAGGTGATAACTTTGACGAAGACGGCAATATGTTAGGGAATCCAAAAACCCTAATGATAGATGAGGTAGAGGAAGACGTTGAGTATGCACTTCTGATTACAACTTGCTCCGGTGCCTGGAGATATCTCATAGGTGATACGATAAAGTTTGTTTCTAAGGCGGATTCAGAAATCATAATAACGGGTAGAACCAAGCATTTTTTAAGCCTTTGCGGTGAGCATTTATCAGTTGATAATATGAACCATGCATTATTAGATGTCTCTAATGACTTAGGATTTGATTTAAAAGAATTTACTGTCTTAGGCGTTAAGCATGGATCTTTATTCGGACATGATTGGTATGTTGGAACAGATAATACAGAAGTTGATGAAGCTATTTTGAAAGACAAATTAGATGCTAGATTGAAAGACTTAAATGATGATTACAAAGTAGAAAGAATTGCTGCCTTGAAAGATATAAGTGTTAAAGTGCTACCCAATGATGTATTTATTGAATTTATGGAAAGAAACGGAAAAGTGGGCGGCCAGAATAAATTTCCCCGAGTATTAAAAGGCGATAAGCAAAAAGATTGGTTATCGTATTTAGCCGAAAAAAGCATTCAATAAAATATGATTTCAGTTATCACCAATGGTGTATTGTTCGGATTGTTACTGGCCGTAATGTTAGGGCCAGTTTTTTTTGCATTGATCCAAAATAGCATTATCAAAGGATTCAAGGCGGGAATTTACATGGCTTTAGGTATAGCTATTGCTGATACCGCTTACATTTTCCTAATGTATTTTAGTGTGAAGCTTTTTGAAAATAATGATGTTGTTTCTTTTTGGATGGGTGCTGCAGGCGGATTTATTATCTTGATTACAGGAATAATGAGTCTTAGGAAAAAGAGTGTAAAACTAGAGGAACAACAAGTCAATACACAAAGATCTAATTTCTTCAAGCAATTTGCAAAAGGCTTTATCTTAAATGGCATTAACCCCTTCGTACTACTTTATTGGCTTGGCGTAATGACACTAGTCACCAAAAGTTATCAATATGATCAAGCTGAAATTATTGTATTTTTTACTGGAATTATTGCCACTTTATTAATTACTGATTTTTCCAAAGTGGCGCTTTCTCACCGCTTAAGGGCATGGGTGACGCCCAGGAAATTAAATATTATGAATAAAATAGTAGGAGTAGCACTCATTTTATTCTCATTTAGACTGTTTTATCACGCCTTTGAGCATTATAACTAATCTATCATAATGCAACATCCAGTTCCGATGCTTAAATAGATCATCTAGTCAGCAATTTTTCTTCTCTGTAATTAAGAGGTATTGGCTGTCAGGTTTTAAAATCAATGGTAAAACCTGACAGGCTTTTGAAGTCATACCCTATTGAATCACAATAGCCACTTTATTTAACTTACCGCCTTCCAGGGTGTCTGTTTGAACTCCTAAATTATTATTATTCATTTTGCCTTTTTCAGCATGGATATGATAAACTTTTGGCTCTAAATCTTTGAAAGTGACCCTTCCCTTCTTGTCGGTAACTTGAGACTCTGCTACAGGATTTTCACTCTTTCTGTAATCGTCATTATTTCCATAAAGTGTCACTGTTGCACCTTCTTGAATATTCCCTAAATCATCTTGAATTACAATCCTTAAATTAGTTTTAAGAAATTGACTGTTGTCATTCTTTGGGGTGAATTGAAAAAACAAAAAAGCCGATACGACTAAAAGAGACAATGTGAATGTTAATTTTTTCATAGTTTAAGATTTTTGACTAGATACGACTACTAAACGGAATAGTTTTTATTCCTAAAACAAAAAAAGCAACAAACCTTCCGGTCTGTTGCTTTTAATTTAATGCTTTTTAATAATTAAGCAGTTTGCCCAATTAATTTTAAGTGCCTTGTATGCGACCCCATAGCGGCCATCATGGATGGAAATTCATTATAAGCAATATTGAATTGCTCACAAGTTTCTTTCACTAACTTATTGATTGCCGGGTAGTGCACATGGCTAATTCTTGGGAATAAGTGGTGTTCAACTTGGAAATTCAAACCGCCTGTATACCAATTTAAAACTTTACTTTTTGTTCCGAAATTAGCAGTAGTTCTGATTTGATGAATAGCCCATTCTGTAGGAATGATTTTTTCTCCTTCAACAGGTGCATCATGGAAATCAGTAGATTCAACTACGTGAGCTAATTGAAATACCACCCCAATAGTCCAGCCAGTTACAACTGATACGATTAGATATCCAAGTACAGTTGCTAAAACTCCTTTCATTAAGATTGGCAGTACAAAGAATGTTGTGATATACGCTAATTTTGTAGCCCAAAAGATGATATGCTCTTTTGCACTCATTTTTGCTAATTCTGTATTGGCAACTTTTCTTGTGAAATACTTCTTAAAGTCTTGAAAGAAAACCCAAAATGCGTACGAAGTAGCATAAAGAGGATATGCATAAACATGTTGAAATTTATGATACCATCTTTTCTTTTGATGGGTTGATACTCTAATAAAAGGACCAATATTAATATCATCATCCATTCCTTCGATATTAGTGAAAGAGTGGTGATTCTTATTGTGTTTATTTTTCCAAATGAAAACTACGCCCCCCATTAAGTTTAAGGTAAGTCCCATCATATAATTTACATGCTTATTATTAGAGAAACTACCATGAGCTCCATCGTGCATAACATTGAAACCAATTGCGGCTAAATTCAAACCAAATATTGCACACAATGTAATAGAAAGCCATACTGGCATGCTTACAAATACAATTAAGCTGTAAAGGGTAGCAAAAGAAACCAATAAAATAGTGGCTTTAGTATAAAGTTTGCTGTTACCCCAGGTTTTCAAATCGTTTTGTTTGAAATAGGCGTCAACCTTCTTTTTCAGTGTTGGGAAAAAGTTGTTGTCAGTGATTTTTGTTGCTGATACTTCTTGCATAGTTAATTCAATAATTGACTTGCTAAACGAGCAAATCTAATGTTTCGTTCATAAAATTAGAAGTAATTCATAAGTACTCATAGAAATTAACAAATAAATCGACAAATGTGGAAAAATAATCCTTTTTGTGAAGTATTTTATTCGGAAACTTCTACAATTATTAAACAAATACGAAACATTCGTAAACAATTTTAAATAACTTCCCAATAGAATGGAAATTCAATAACCTCGTATTTCTATTTAGATTTTCATTTGAAATAAAGTCAAACAATTGAACAGATAATCAACATTGGATTGAGCATTCAAAAACTAAAACAATTGTAATTATTTCAAGTTATTTGATAAAATTGACAATTTGTAAATCCGCTATTGTCTTAAAAGTCGTTAGTTTGACAATACATTTATAACTTTGGATTTATCATTGCTACAATTTGAAAAAGCAGAACAACATAGCGCTCATTTTCTTCAGCCGAAATAAAGCCGAGGAGGCAAAGCAAAAATCATGGTTTAAGGAGCAATCCAAAAATCAAATGCTTGCTGAAATGCTGATTACGAGGGCTAGTACTGCTATTCAATCATCTGGAATTCCTGTTTATCATTTCAACGAAGCAAAGCAAATAGGGAATTCCTTTGGAGAAAGAATTGCAAATGCCTATCAGGCAATGTTTGATTTGGGCTATGAACAAGTAATTTCCGTTGGTAATGATTGTCCTGACCTACAAAACATTAATTGGATTGAATTATCTCAATCTCTCCAAAGTGGCAAATCAGTTTTAGGCCCAGATACAAGAGGGGGCGCTTATTTGATAGCTATTCAGAAAAAATCTTTCGATAAGTCACAATTTGAAAAACTAAATTGGCAAAAAAATACACTTTATGAGGAGCTTTCGCAACTCTGTGAAGAAACGACCGAACTAGTAGAATTAAACCAATATAGAGATATCAATTCTTTTCACGATATCCGATTCTTATCCAGGCAGAAATCATTTACAAAGTCGTTCTTGAAATTAATTGCTCAACTGCTTCAAGGATTTAAAGGAATAGCAATTGAATTTCAAATAAAATCGCACAACTTTTATATTTTCAAAGACTCCCCTTTACGAGCACCCCCAATAACATAAATTTACCGCTTCTTTTTATAGCATCTCTTGGAGAATGAAAGATCCACAACTCACGAGTTTGCTTGTTCCTATTAATTATTAAAACACGATACAAAATTATGATGCAAAGATTTTTATTCTTTTTGCTGTTTGCTATTACCCTATTTTTGATGAGTTGTGAAAACCCTAAAGAATCCAGAAACTGGAAGCAAGCTTCGTGGCAAGAAATAGAACAACAGGCCAATGATACCACTGTCAATTTTATGATGTGGCAAGGAAGCCCGATCGTCAATGATTATATCAACAATTATGTAAAACCTACTTTAAAAGAAAAGCACAACATCACACTGAATATTAGCAGCGGTCAAGGGCCGGAAATCGTGCAATTGATGATGGGTGAAAAGCAAGCGGGTTCTGAAAAGGGACAAGTAGATATGGTTTGGATTAATGGAGAAACATTCTTTCAACTTAGAAAAATAGAAGGACTTTGGGGTCCATTCACAGAGAAACTTCCTAATTCACAATATATTGACTTTAATAATCCATTTATCGGGATAGATTTTCAGCAAGAAATAAACGGGATGGAATGCCCATGGGGGATCAATCAATTTGCTTTTGTTTATGATTCTATTAAAACCCCTGCCCCACCTAAGACACTTGCTGAACTAGAAACATTTGTAAAAGTAAATCCTGGCACTTTCACTATATCCAATGATTTCTCAGGCATGACCTTGTTAAAATGCTATATGGCCGAATTGAGCGGCAGTCCTGATGGATTGGATGGTGAATTTGATCAACAGAAATATGATACGCTTTCCACTCAACTTTGGGAATACATCAATCGAAATCGAAAATACTTCTGGAAAGAAGGACAGACATTTCCCAAAGAACACAGCAAAATGGATCAGATGTTTTCATCTGGAGAAATACTGCTCACTTATGGATTCAGTGAAGGTGGAATTGAAGAAAAAGTTTTACAAGGATTATTTCCAGAAAGTACAAAAGGTTATGCCTGGAAAAACGGAACTATCCTAAACTCTAATTATTTAGGGATCACCTATAACGCGACCAATAAAGCGGGGGCTATGCAAGTCATTAATTTCCTGATTTCACCCGAAGCTCAATTGAAGAGAGCGGAACCTTCAGGTATGAATGCCAATCCAGTATTGGATATTTCAAAGCTTCCTACCGAGTACAAAGACAAATTTGAAAAAATTACTGCAAGGCAATACGGCCCTTCTTTGGACGAATTATCTGAGAATGCTATAAAAGAGCCAGCTCCAGAGTATATGCTTAATATTTACGAAGATTTTAGAACCTACGTGATTGAAAAATAAGGGAAAACATATCGGTTTTGTGCTATTCGTGGTATTTGCTGTACTACCATTTACGCTCGCATTTGGCTATGCTTTGCTCTATTCTTTCGGGATCATTGGGGTAGTTAATGAAGGCTTTACTTTATCGTTTTGGAAAGAGGTTTTTACATCAGGCACTCTAGGAACCTCCTTTTTATACAGTGGAATTATTGCTGCAGTAGGTGTATTTCTATCCGTTAGTTTGGCACTATGGGTAGTTTTGAAATTCAAAGAAGGCTTCAATAATAAGTACTTATCTTTTATTATTTATATGCCCTTGGCAGTTCCCGGTATCGTTTCCGCATTTTTTACTTATCAATTATTCGCTCAATCAGGATTTTTTGCAAGATTAAGCTATCAGCTCAATTGGATTGAAACAGCACAGCAATTTCCTGATTTAGTGAATGATAATTGGGCCATTGGCATCATCATTACTTTCATTAGTCTGCTAACTCCTTTCTTCATTCTGCTTTATTTAAATATATATAAAGATGAAAGAATAGAAGAGCTAAGCCAATTATCCAGAGCACTGGGAGCAAACAAAAAACAAATAGCACTCAAAGTGAGCTTACCGATTATGCTCAAAAAGTCTTGGGTTTTAATTGTGCTGTACTTCATTTTCTTATTAGGCGCTTATGAAGTACCGCTAATTTTAGGTCAAGAATCTCCTCAAATGCTATCGGTGCTGATTTTACGAGAATTAAAACAATTTGACCTTACTAAAACCTCAGAAGGTTATGTAATGGCGGTGGTCTACACAGTAGTCATTATGTCAGCGACTATATTCATTTTTTCACGAAAAAAACTGAGAAACAATGCGTATTAGTTTAAAGCCTTTCTTCTTATCGATCATGGTATTGCTGATACTGTTTCCCTTTGTGTATCTACTTTGGCTGTCTCTTTCTGCAGAATGGTCATTCCCAAATGTTATGCCTGAGTATTTCGGGTTAAAAAACTGGAAGGCCTTATTGATTTCAGAAACAGGCTTATTGTGGAGCTTTCTACAATCTATCATCATTTCTGTTTCCGTAGGATTTACTGCCACTCTTAGTGGTTTTATTATCAGCCGGAATATTGCCTATCATCCTAGAAAGAACACCTTCACCTTATTAAGCTATTTCCCTTACATTATCTCCCCTGTTGTTTTTGGGGCATGCTTAAGTTATTTCTTCCTCAAGCTTGGGATTTTCGGTCAAATGACGGGCGTGATTGTAGCTCAATTCATGATTAGCTTTCCTTATGCACTGATTTTCTTTAATAGTTTTTGGGGGCAAAAAACAAAAAATATGGAAGATTTAGTCTCGACACTAGGTGGAAATAGACTGTATAGTTTCACGAAAGTTTTATTTCCATTGGCCAAAGGAATGCTCTTGGTCTGCTTCTTTCAAACATTCCTGATTTCTTGGTTTGAATATGGTTTAACATCTGTAATTGGAGTTGGCAAAGTGCAAACCCTCACCATCAAAGTATTTTTATTCATCCGCGAGGCCAACTACTTCTATGGTGCTTTAAGCTGCTGCTTATTGATTTTACCGCCATTAGTTCTGATGTATATCAACAAGAAATATGTATTTAATAAACTGACCTGATGTTTTTAGAAATTCAACATATTAATAAAAGCTTTGGCAAAGAGCAGATCGTAAAGGATCTGAATTTTTCGCTAGCTCCGCAAAAAACCTTAAGCATTTTGGGTAAATCTGGTTGTGGAAAAACCAGCATGCTTAAAATAATTGGTGGCTTGCTTAAGGCAGACAGTGGTAATATAATTTTGGATGGGAATGATATCAGCGAATTGGAAGCTGAGAAGAGAAATATCGTTTACCTCTACCAAGAAGATTTACTTTTCCCACACTTAAATGTATTCGAAAATATTGCATTTGGTCTTCGAATAAAAAAACAAAAAGAAGAGCATATTCAAAGCAAGGTCAAGGAAATGCTGGAGCTTTTGGAATTGGAAAATCATGGCCAAAAAATGCCTCATCAGCTTTCAGGGGGGCAAAGACAAAGGGTTTCCTTTGGAAGAGCCATCATCATCAACCCTGCTTTGCTTCTATTAGATGAGCCTTTTGGTAGCCTAGATGCCGGCACTCGGCAAAGAATGCAACAATTATTTAAAGACATAGCACATAAATTTAAGATCACCTCACTTTTTGTCACCCACGATTTGAAAGAAGCTATACTAATGGGGGATGAAATTGCCTTTATGCAAAGTGGAAAACTCAAATTATATAAAAATAAAGAAGAATTTATAGCAGACCCTTCAACTGGTGTGCAAAATGAAATCGGCTTTTGGGAAAATCTAATCCCAAAAGAACAAGACATAATTTAAATCAAAAATATATGGAAACGAAAAATATTTGGATTGATACCGACCTCTCTGTAGGCATGAAAAGACACATCAGAGAAGGATATTGCGATGTGGATGACGGATACGCACTGTTACAATTATTTAAAGCTGAAAATATCCATATAAAGGGGATAAGTGCAGTATTTGGAAATACTCTAATTGATGACGCCTACAGACTTTGTCAGCAAATGAGTAAAGAATTTGCTAAGAATGAAATCCCTGTTTACAAAGGAGCTGGGACAGCAATTGATCTTAGCAAGGTAGAAACCAATGATGCTGTGGAAGCTTTGGCAACAGCCTTGAAAGAAACTCAATTGACCATTTTAGCTATCGGTCCAGCTACCAATGTGGGAATATTACTTTTGCAATATCCTGAATTGAAAAACCAAATTAAAGAAGTAGTTCTAGTGGCTGGAAGAAGAAAACCAACTGATTATTTCAAAATTGGCAATCAAGGAAATCATGCAAGGGATTTAAATTTCGATTTAGATAATCAAGCTTTTAACATCATGTTTGAAGCAGGTGTCCCTGTCACTTTATGTCCTTTCGAAATTTCAAGCAAAGTATGGATTGGATCAGATGATCTAAAAAAACTAGATAATGGCGAGGCCGGAAATAAATGGCTAGCAGAGCATTCTCAGCCATGGTTAGCACAATGGATCAATCAAGGCGCTAGTGGTTTTAATCCTTTTGATGTTTTGGCGAGCCACTACATCATATCACCCGAAGATATTATCAGTGAAGACCTAAAAGCACAATTAGAAATTCATCCAGACGATACAGTAAAGGACAATGACAAGTTAGTATTCAAGAACTACCTGCTGTGTCGTAGTGAGGGATCATTTCCTGTAAAATACTGCCATGATGTGGTATCAGACTATCATGAAAAATTAATGGATTCTTTAACCAAAAAAAGCTAGCACTATGATTAAACTTGACAATCAATTAGAAACCATCGATAGTTATTTAAGCGATAAAAAATGGTTAGAAGAAAATGAAAAAGTAGCTTCAGTTGAAAAGCCTGGTGAAGGGAATATGAACTTTACCTTAAGATGTAGAACTTCAAATGACCACTCTTTCATCATAAAACAAAGTCGTGATTTTGTTGAAAAGTTTCCACAAGTACCCGCTCCAGCAGAACGGGTTCTAAGAGAATCTGAATTCTATGAAATTATTAGAAAGAACCCCGATTTAAGTCGTAGAACTCCTGAAATTATAGCGGTCGATGAAGAAAACCATATCATCCTGATGGAAGATCTGGGCGAGAGTAGTGATTACTCTTTTTTATATCAGGAGGGTAAGAACTTATCTGAAACCGAGCTCAAAGAAATCATGCACTTCATAGCCGATTTACACACCCATTTTACAACTGACAGTAGCTCGAAAACCATTCAGAATAAGGAAATGCGGCAGCTTAATCATGAGCATATCTTCAAATTCCCTTTTATGAAAGATAACGGGATGAATTTGGATGATGTTATGCCAGGATTGGAAGCTGTGAAACAAAGTATAATTCGTAATGAAGCACTTCATTTAGCACTCAAGCAGCTTGGTGATCTGTATTTATCTGATGGCAAGCACTTACTACATGGAGACTACTTTCCGGGAAGCTGGCTCAATACCAAATCAGGCTTAAAAATCATCGATCCTGAATTTTGCTTTTTTGGTCCTAAGGAATTTGAAATAGGAGTATGTATGGCACATTTATATTTGGCAAAACAACCCTACCCTATTATCCAGAAAGCAATGGATTTCTACAAAGAAAAAGCGCCCTTCGATGATGTATTAATGATGAAATTCATGGCTGTGGAAATGATGCGAAGAATCTTAGGATTAGCTCAACTACCGATCAGTCAAACACTGGAAGAAAGGAAAGCACTAGTGGAAAGAGGCGTCATGATGCTGACTAAATATTAAAAACCAAACACTATACAATGAAGAAATTAATACTAATCTTATGCTATTTGCTGAGTTTCCATCTATCTGCTCAAAATAGCAATACTTATTCTTCTGTAGTCATCGACTCAAGAGGAGAGCCTATTCCCGGGGCAGTTGTAAATGAAATGGGTACTGAAAGATTTGCAGTCACTTTAAAAGATGGTAGTTTTCAACTGAAAACACCGTCTGAGAACTTCTTACTGAACATTCAATTCTTAGGCTTTGAGGATTTGCAGATAGATATTCGAAATGGAAATATCCCTGCTAACATCATGTTGACTGAAGATCTGGAGCAGCTCGATGAAGTGGTTGTAACTGCATTAGGGATTGAAAGAGAGAAGCAGTCTTTAGCCTCATCAATAGGAAAAATAGACAGCAAGCAGCTAACAGATGTACCCATGACAAATCTTGTTAACAGTATGGCAGGTCAAGTTTCTGGTGTCCAAATTACCAATGGTTCCTCAGGAGTGGGGTCCTCATCTAGAATTATAATCAGAGGTGAAAATTCTTTAACTGGCACTAATCAACCATTATTTGTGGTTGATGGCGTACCTATCAGTAACGAACAAATCACCAGCGATTTAGTAAACAACGGATCATTACAAGAAGTGGACTGGGGAAATGGTGGTGCTGAAATTGATCCAGAAAATATTGCTTCAATATTTATTTTAAAGGGAGCAGGATCTGCTGCCCTTTATGGTTCCAGAGCGGCAAATGGTGTTGTTTTAATCACTACTAAAAGAGGAAAGGCTCAACAAGGTTTAGGAATTAGCACGAGCAGTTCACTTACATTTGAAACACTCTTAACATTACCTGATTATCAAAATGAATATGGTGGTGGAATTGGTGATTTCGCGTTTGATACAGGTCTTGGTGCCCTGGATGGAACAGCTGGCATTTTCAGCTACGGTCCAAAATTAGATCAAGGTGATTTAATAGCGCAATTTGATGGACCTTCTACTGATATCAACGGAAACCCTGTAAGGGGTGGAGATGTAATAGCTAGGACTCGGGCAGATGGTAGCTTGACAGAAATCAGACCAACTGAATGGGTATCTAGACCCAACAATATCAGGAATTTCTTTGAGACAGGCATCACGGCTCAAAATAATATTGCAGTAAATTCAGCTAGTGACAAAGGAAATATACGGCTGGCTTACAGCAACTTGCGAAATGAGGGTATACTACCTAATACTGATTTAAACAGAGACGGTCTGGCGATCAGTTTAGACCAACAATTAACTGACCAATTAAGTGTAAATACTTATGTTAATTACATCAATACAAGAAGTAAAAACCGCCCTAACTTAGGTTATGGCTACGAAAATGTAATGTATGGCTTTAACTGGACACAAAGACAAACAGACTTTGATCCGCTCAAAAATTATTGGCAGGCCGGTCAGGAAGGTTTAGAGCAGTTCAACTACAATTACGCTTGGGTCAATAATCCTTACTTCACCTTATTTGAAAACACGAATAGTTTTGACAAGCATCGAGTTTTAGGAAATGCCTCTGCAAATTATGATTTCAGTGAGAAATTACGTTTTACGGTAAGAAGCGGTACTGACATCTACAATGACAACAGGGCATTTCGAAGGGCACTAAGCACCAACGCCAATCCTACGGGTAGTTATCGTGAAGATCAGGTGTTTTATAAAGAAATGAATACAGATTTCCTACTGTCTTATTCCGATCGAATACATGAAGATTTCACTTATGATCTTTCGGTAGGAGCAAATCGCTTCGATCAGACCGTCACCTACAAATTTACTGAAGCTTCTCAACTAGCGCTACCAAATATTTATACATTAGCCAATTCTAATGCACCCTTAACAGGGAATAATGAATTATTTGAAAAGCGTATCAATAGTATTTATGGCACAGGAAATATCAGTTTTAGAAATGCCCTCTATCTTGACGTTACCGTACGTAATGACTGGAGCAGCACGCTACCCATCGACAACAATTCATTTGCTTACTATTCAAGCGGCTTAAGTTATGTATTATCCAATATGGTAGAACTACCACAGCTTTTCACTTTTGTGAAACTGAGAGCCAGTGCAGCCAGCGTAGGTAATGACACGGATCCATATCAACTGCTGAATACTTTTGCTTTCAACCAGAACTATGGTGATAAGCTTAAGGTAACTAACCAAAGCACTTTAAAAAATCTGAATTTGAGGCCTGAAAGACTTACCGCCTACGAAACAGGAGCAGAAATTTGGCTTCTTAAGGATAGGATTCAAACAGATATTACCGTTTACCAAAACACTAGTACCGACCAAATCATTGCTCGGCCTATTTCCTTAACTACTGGTTTTGCCAATAAACTGGAAAACGGTGGAAAAGTACAAACTAGAGGACTTGAAGCCTCAATCACAGGATTAGCCATCAAGCAAAACAACTTTCAATGGAAAGTAGCGGCTAATTATTCAGCTTACAGAAGTCGAGTACTAGAATTACCTGAAGGGGTAGATCAGTTCGTAACAGGTAATGCTGATTTCTTTGGCGGTGCAGGCGGCTCCAATTCTTTATTCTATATAGCTAAAGAAAATGGTCTAGTTGGAGATATGTACGGGACTGGTTTCAAAAAGGTAAACGGAAGAACCGTATATGACAGCAATGGAGCTCCTATTACAGACGGGACATTACGACTGTTAGGCAATTACAACCCTGATTTCTCTGTAGGTCTCAGCAATGAGTTCTCCTATAAGAATATAATCATGAATGTCCTGTTTGACTTCAGATATGGAGGTATTATCGCTTCAAGGACAAGGTCTTTAGGTAATACTTCTGGAGTTTTGAAAGAAACTTTAGCAGGTCGAGAAAATGGAATTATTGGAGATGGAATAGTCAACATTGGAACCGAAGAAAACCCTAACTATGTCGAGAACACCACCAGTGTTTCAGCAATTTCTTACTATAACGCCATTTACTCAAGAGGAAACGAAGAAAGCTCTATTTATGATGCTTCTTATATTAAATTGAGGCAAGTAGGTCTTTATTATAGTTTAAGTAAGCAGCTGAGCCAAAGAATCGGCTTCCAGAGTGTCAAATTTGGATTCATCGGCAGCAATCTTTTACTGTTCACCGAAAACCCTCATGTTGATCCCGAATTAAATGCTCTACAAGGCAGAAACATAGTACAGGGTGTAGATGATATGTCATTACCCTCCACAAGAAGTTTCGGTTTCAGCATTAAAACAAAATTTTAAGAAGTAAAAAATGAAAATATTCAACTATACATTCACCTTACTGCTAGCCGCTCTGTTAATTACGGCCTGCACAGATAACTTTGAGGAAATCAATGAAAATCCCAATTCCCCGGAAAATGTGGAGCCTCAATTTTTACTCACTAATATTATTTCAGTTTCTAGTGATCAGAATACCTACTATCAAGGCTTTGATCAGTCAAATTACTTTTCTCAACATGTTGCAGCGATTGACTTTGGATTTTTAGACAGATACATCATTGGTTCTAATTCAACCTATTGGGCTGTGGTAAATGGGTTGCTGACCGACATCAACTCAATGAAGGCATCTCCTACCTCAAATGAAGCATACGCAGCAGTAGGAGATATTATGAGGTGTTTCCTGTTCACCCAAATGACCGATATGTGGAATGATGTCCCTTATACCGAGGCAGGAAGATTAGAGGAAGGAATTGACAAACCAAAATATGATACTCAGGAAAGTATTTATACGGATCCTGAAACCGGTATTTTAGCAGTATTGACAAGGTCAGCGAATACGTTAGAGAGCACAAATCAGCTGATAAACGGTGATGTAATGTTCAATAACGACTTGGATAAATGGGTAAGGTTCGCAAATTCGCTTCGAGTAAGATACCTGATGAGGATAAGCAAGAGATTGAATGACTTCTCTGAATTATCTTCTTTAGCCAACTCTGGAAAATTGATGGAATCCAATGCAGATAATGCCGTATTGCCGTATTTGGCATCCGCTCCGAACCAGTTTCCATTTTTTCTTTCTTCTGTAGGTGGGTTAGTAGAGCATGTGATGAGCAAGACAGCTGATTCTGTCCTTAGCCTTTGGGATGATCCAAGGATTGCAGTACTATATCAGCCAGTAGCTGCCGGTTTAGCTAATGACTCTGTTTACTATCGAGGCATCCAAAATGGTCAAACTAATGAGCGAGTGCAACAACTTGGACTAGGAGTCAATGATTTATCAGTTGTAGGATCAATTTTTAGGGATGTTCCTGACGGAGCAGACGCACAATTCATGCAGTATGCAGAAGTACAATTTGCTTTGGCTGAAGCAGTTGAAAGAAATTATATTGCTGGAAATGTTCAGCAGTACTATGAAAATGGAGTAAGAGCAAGTTTCGAATATTATGGTGTTGATGTCCCAGAAGACTACTTCTCAAGGGATGCAGTTGAATTGAACGGTACTGATAACATCACCAAAATAATGACCCAAAAATGGTTGAGTCTCATCAATATTGGGCACGAAGCATGGTTCAACATCAGACGAACTGGCATACCTTCTTTACAGGCCGGACCAGACGCAGTTAATGAAGGAAGATATCCTGTTCGGTATTTATACCCGGAATCAGAGCAAGCCACAAATACTGAAAATTATCAAGAAGCAGTCCAAAGAATTGGTGGTGATGATATCAACAGCAAAGGATGGTGGGAACGTGATTAATTAGTAATTAATCATTAGGCAATTAATAATTCGATATCTAGACCTGTCAGGTTTTGAAAAGCTGACAGGTCTCTTTCTCTTGAAACGCTAGCCATATTCATAATCAAAAAATTCATAATTCGTAATTAAAAGTATGGAACTAATATTTGTTTACAATGCCAATTCAGGAAAATGGAATGGCTACATGGACATCATGCACAAAATATTCTCTCCCAAAACTTATCCCTGCAGCTTATGTGACATCACCTACGGGACTTTCAAAATCAGGGAAGAATGGGCTGAATTTAAAAAGACTTTGGATATCCCGCTAACCTTTTTACACAAGGATGAATGGTTGGAACAATACGGAATTAAAGATAATCTCCCTGCTATTTTCATAAAAGAAGGTGAAGATATTAAAAATTGGATTCCTGCTGAAACACTGGATCAGCAGGATTTAGGATCATTGAAAAGTCTTATTGTGGAGAAATTGGAGATGGTTAAATAACATCCGTGTAGTTTTATTTTTTATGCACTAATTCTCAAAAAATCTATCCTCCTCCCAATTTTTAGTATTATTGCGGATATATTTTTTGATCCTATAATATTCTTCTTTTGTTCTGATGATATGGTCATGGAATCGGGTTTGCCAGCCATTTTCCAAATTTAAACGATTAGCATGTTTTGTAACAGCAGATTTGTAGGAACCAATAATGGATGAGATAGAATTTTTCCCAGGGTTTTGGAACCTGGTTTTGCCCGTCAATATTTCTGGATTATTCATTTCCGTGGGTGTAGAGACAATGCATGCATTGTCTCTGCCGTACCCTGTTCTACCGTTATCAGCACCATCATTCCATAATGAATTAAAATCAAAAACCTCAAAATAGACAGGTGGCGGAAAACCATTTTGCAAAACCAATATTCCATGGATATGATTTGGCATTACCACAAACTCATCTAAATGCACTGATATTGCGTGGTGGGGAATTTCATGCCAGAATACATTTGCCAAAATGCCCTGATGAGACAATTGCATTTTTCCATCGATTATTTCACCAAAAAAATGATGCCGATCTTTTGTACAAATTGTAACGAAATAACTGGCATCCCATCTGTAATCCCATTTTTGCCTTCGGGCAGATGCTGTTCTATAGGTGTTTTTGAACTTTTCACTCATAATCAATGGGGAATTGCTTACAAATTGAAAATCTAATTATCCCATATTTGTTGGTCTAATATCAATCTACAACACATCATTAGCCAAATTGGCCAATTCTGAACGCTCCCCTTTTTCGAGTGTGACATGCGCATACAGTTCATGTCCTTTTACCCTATCTATCAAATAGCTAAGTCCATTGGATTGGGAATCTAAGTAAGGCGTATCAATTTGATTAACATCACCAGTAAATACGATTTTTGTATTCTCTCCTGCCCTTGTAATAATGGTTTTCACCTCATGAGGTGTTAAGTTCTGTGCTTCATCAACAATAAAATAAATATTAGATAAACTTCTTCCCCTGATATAAGCCAAGGGCTGAATAGTTAATTTCTCCTTATTGACCATGTCCGTAATATTCAAAAACTCTCGTTCATGCTCCTGAAATTGATGTTGAATATATTTAAGGTTATCCCAAAGCGGTTCCATATAAGGGTTCAATTTGGATTTTATGTCTCCAGGAAGATAGCCAATATCTTTATTTGATAACGGCACAATAGGTCTTGCTAAAAATATCTGTTTAAAATCTTTGCGTTGTTCCAAAGCAGAAGCTAATGCAATCAAGGTTTTACCAGTACCCGCCACTCCTTGCAAGGTCATTAATTTTATTTCCGGATTAAGCAAGGCATGAATAGCAAAGGCCTGTTCTGCATTTTTAGGCATAATGCCATAAGCCGACTTTTTATCAACCTTATCTATTTGATTAGTCAATGCATTGTAATAACCCAGGGCTGAATTCTTATTACTTTTCAAAATATAAAAAGTATTGTTCATGGGTTTCTTCTTGCCCATAATGTCTGATACCTCACAATGATAAGTATCATAAAGCTTATTGATAGTCTCGGTGGTAACAGTCTCCAACTGCAATTTCCCTGAATGTAAATCACTCACATTTTTCACCTTACCTGTCTGATAATCTTCTGAGCGTAATCCACAGCTTTTGGCCTTCAACCGCAGATTAATATCCTTCGTGACCAAAATAACCGTTTTATCTTTTAACTCCTTTTGCAGTTGTACGGCACTTCCTAAGATTTTGTGATCGGGTATATCTTCTAAAAATATTTGATCTGATTCCACAGCTTCTTTGCTTGGCATCAAGACTTTAAATACACCTTTCGTCTTCCCATTCAATGGAATCCATTCACTCAAAGATTGGCCATCAGCCAATTTATCTATCATTCTGATGAACTCACGGGCTTCAAAATTCTTCGTATCATTTCCTTTTTTGAACTGATCGAGTTCCTCTAAAACTGTAATAGGTATAGCCACATCATGCTCTGCAAAGTTCATGATGGAGTCATGGGAATAAATAATAACTGAGGTATCGAGTACAAATACTTTTTCTTCTTTCTTCGCCTTCGCCATATATAGTAAAGTTGATATGATTTTAGAATCAATTTAAAAAATTATTGGTATTGTCAACCAGAAAAACGGTTCTAATATTTAAAAAATATATAAGTGACAGAGAATCAATTAGCTAAAAATGTAAAAAACTGATTTGATAATTCTAACTTGTTTAGTGTATTGATTTATTAAGTAAAGTACGTGACGTACTTTACTTAATATAAACAAATATATATTTATGACTTAAAATTTCATCTAAAGCTTAAACCCAAAATCAAAGCCAATCCAGTGTGTGCGGTTTTCAGTTGCTTTCATTATTAAAGGCAAATCCAACTGTGCTTCTTCATTGGAGAAATAGCCAATATTGTAGGACACTCCTACTAATAAAGGAGGTGCGTATTTTTTAAATAGATCATAACTGAAATTCAAAGAAATCCTGCTGCTGGGCAAACCTTGGGTCCATTTCTCCCCTCTTTGCATCAAATACAATAAGTCATGGGATAGAGAAACTGAATTGTAATTTTTATTTTTATAATACTTCAATTCCAAACCATAACCCGTTGTCCAATTAATGTTTTTATTCCAACTATAATTGTAACCTACTATCAATCGATTGAGCAAATATTTACTGCCATTGGAAATGGTTAAATAAGTATTCATGATCTCATTGGCTGCCAAATTTCCTTCTCCATGACTAGTATTAGTATTAATCAACCCAACCGGAATACCTTTATTATCTTTACTTAAATTAATCAATCCGATTTGCCAGCCATGATTGTCATTAGTAATATTCATTAAGCCTAATTGGAAGTGGTCACGCATAAAAAAGAATCCTTTTTCATACATCAGACCAGCATCAAATGAATAATTAAACAAACCAATTTGAGCCATAGAATTCCTTTTAGGTGCATAATTCAAAATCCCCCCGATTTGCAAACCTAATGCGCCACGTTGAATGGCATTAAACATCCCAAGCTGAACCCCTTCAAAAGTTTTACTCACTCTGTTGAAAGCACCCATTTGAATTCCCTTTCCGTCACCTTCCACTTTATTGATTAAAGTTCCTATTTGAGCACCTCGAAACTCAAAATCAACTTGCTTTTTGGATCTGAAAGCTAAATTTCCAGTAACATTTGAAAATGCGGAAAGTTGCATTCCGTTGGTGTATAAAAATGAACGATTACTAATCCCACTAATCTGAAATCCTTGAATGGCTCCCGTATAACCAGAAAGCAGATGTAAAGAAAGATTAGATAAAATATAGTGGCTATGTTGGGAATTGTCCGCACCCGAACTAATACCGAGTTGTACTTTATGACGAACTAATTTATTGACTTGTGCATGCAAATTGAAAAGTGGTAATAGCAGAATACATAATAGTAAACGATAACCCATAATTAGTTTGTTGATAGTGAAACATAATGCGTCTGTGCTACTACCAATTATGGTAAAGGCAAAGCAATTCCAGCTCGGTTCAAGCCCGAATTTTTAAAATGGAAAAGGTTCTATATAATTTCAAGTAGAAAAGACCGATATCCATACACCCATAAAATGCATTCACTTTTTGAAATGCATACAAACACAAACACGAACTGAAAATAGATAGTCTAAAAGAAAAAACCAACAATTCAGTAGCTAAAATGGAAATAGCTTGGAAAAATAGTACCTAAAATCAAATGACAACCGTATATCAAAATAACTGCCTAACAATCGGTAGGAAAAACAAAGAATTCCGTATTTTTGACTTCAGGAAACGAAAATAGATTTAGAGTATGAGTGTTAAGACGGCTAAGAAAACCAATATATCAAACGAAATTTTAGAAAAGGCATATCGCTTAATGCATACTGCCAAAAGAATGGCTGAAATTTACGATGAAAATAAAGCCATTGCCTCAAAATATGTGCATAGTACTTCTCGCGGGCATGAAGCTATACAATTGGCCGCTTCTATGCAATTAAAGCCTATCGATTATTTAGCGCCTTATTATCGAGATGAAAGTATATTATTAGGAATTGGTATGGAGCCTTACGAACTAATGCTCCAATTGATGGCTAAGAAAGATGACCCTTTTTCAGGAGGAAGATCATACTATAATCACCCTTCTTTAAAAAGAGAAGGAATGCCGACCATTCCGCACCAAAGTTCAGCCACGGGGATGCAGGTGATTCCTGCAACAGGAATGGCTCATGGATTAAAATTTAAAGAAGAGCACGGATTAGGAAGTGAAGGAGAAAAACCTGTCGTAGTATGTTCACTTGGTGACGGGTCTGTTACTGAAGGAGAAGTGGCAGAAGCATTCCAAATGGCTGTATTGAAAAATCTACCGATCATTTACTTGATACAAGATAATGACTGGGGAATTTCTGCTACAGGAAAGGAAATGCGTGCAATGGATGCTTATGAATACGCAGCAGGATTTAAAGGTTTGAAAAGAATGCAAGCCAATGGAACTGATTTTGAAGATTCTTATAATAAAATGGGAGATGCTATAAAGCATGTTAGAAATCGTAAGGGTCCTGTTTTGCTACATGCTAATTGTCCACTTTTAGGTCATCATACCTCAGGGGTAAGAAAAGAATGGTACAGAAGTGAAGACGATCTAGAGCTTCACTCAATGGGAGACCCGATCCCAAAGTTTCATCAATTCCTGTTAAAACATGATTTCTCAGAAGAGGAGTTAAAGAAACTAGAAAAGGAAGCCATAAAGACTGCCAATGAAGCATACCAAAAAGCTTTGGATGCTGAAGATGTTGATGCCAGTGAAGTAGAATTACATGAATTTGCAGAAACCCCTATAACGGAAGAAAAAGGACAAAGAAAGCCAAAAGGCGCTGAGAAATCCGTAATGGTAGATGCCGCATTGCATGCTGTTGACGATATTTTACAAAATAATCCGGAAGCACTTTTCTATGGACAAGATGTTGGAGGTACGCTAGGAGGTGTTTTCAGAGAGGCCGCTAACTTAGCTAAGAAATATGGCGATGGGCGTGTTTTCAATACGCCTATTCAAGAAGCTTATATTATTGGGAGCACTGCTGGTATGTCAACGGTCGGAGCAAAACCAATTGTTGAAATTCAATTTGCCGATTACATCTGGCCAGGTATGAATCAACTGGTTGAAGAACTTTCTAAGTCCTGCTATTTGTCAAACGGTAAATTTCCAATTCAATCTTTAATTAGGGTACCTATAGGAGCATACGGAGGTGGTGGTCCTTATCACTCTGGTTCAATTGAGTCAACTTTGTTGACTATCCGAGGAATAAAAGTAGTTTATCCCTCCAATGCAGCAGATATGAAAGGACTAATGAAGGCTGCTTTCTATGATCCAAATCCAGTAATAATGTTGGAGCATAAAGGCTTGTATTGGTCTAAAGTACCAGGAACAGATGGTGCTAAAAATCATGAGCCGGATGAAGATTATATTATTCCATTAGGGAAAGCAAGAATTGAGCAAGAGGCAGACCAAGAGAAAATTGATAATGGAGAAAGCATGACCATTATTACTTACGGAATGGGGATTTATTGGGCAAAAGCAGCTTCTAAAAAATTTAAAGGCCAAGTTGAGATCATCGATTTGAGAACATTAAATCCTTTGGATTGGGGATTAGTAAAAGAAAGAACAGAGAAACATGGCAGAGCATTGGTGCTGACGGAAGAGCCTCTGATGAATTCATTTGCGGAATCATTATCCGGTAGACTTAACCAAGAATGTTTCGAGTATTTAGATGCACCAGTTCGCTCCTATGGAGCTTTAAATCTACCTGCCATAGGACTTAATGTTGAATGGGAGAAAGCGATGTTGCCAAATGCTGAGAAAGTTGAGAAGCAGATCGAGGATCTTTTAGGCTATTGATAGACTAGGAAGCACAAAAATGAAAGTGTTTAGAATCGCTTAACTTACTGGAACAAAAAAGAGCACTCGCAATAATGAGAGTGCTCTTTTACTTTCTAAGAAATTTTAACTTTTTTATTCTTCATCAGCAGCAAGGCGAACCATCATCCCATCCATATCAGGATGCAATCTCATCTGGCAAGCTAATCGACTATTGTGCTCTGCATTAGGTAATATATCCAGCTGATCCATTTCCTGATCCCCCGGTTCATTTAAACTGTCAAAACCTTCTTCCACTTTCACATGACAAGTAGCACATAGTGCCATTCCCCCACAAGTAGCCAAAACTGGATACTCATTTGCTTTTAAGAATTCCATAAGGCTCAAGCCCATATCGGTTGGAGCCTCCAATTCTTGGACATCACCTGAATAATCTTGTACTTTTATTTTTATATCATTCATAACTTATTGCTTGCAGATTTCACTTTTCAAATCGCAAATATAAAGTAATTAGAAAGATTCGATACCGTTTACAGTAGTATATTTAAAACTAAGATGCTTTTCAGGATAAATGTGTTTAAAAGCTGATTGTGCCATCAATGCTGCTTCATGAAAACCACATAAAATCAATTTCAGTTTACCTGGATATGTATTGATATCACCTATCGCATAAATCCCAGGCACATTAGTTGAATAATCAGTAGTATTTACCTCTATTTGATTTTTGTGAATACTTAATCCCCAATCGGCAATTGGTCCCAATTTAGGACTCAAGCCAAACAAAGGAATTAAATAATCAGCGTCCAACTCTATTTCAGATTTATCAGCTCCTGTAACTTTTACTGAATTTAATTTACCATTTCCTGACAGAGAAGCTAAATTACTTTTCAACAATAAGTTGATTTTTCCTTCTTTGGCTAATTCAAATACTTTATCAGCTGAATCTGGTGCTCCACGGAAAGTCTCATTTCTATGTACCAAGGTAATTTTCTTAGCGATTTTAGAAAGTTCAATCGTCCAATCCAAAGCAGAGTCTCCTCCACCAGCTAATATGACATTTTTATCTCTGAATTGCTCAGGATCTTTCACCATATAAGAAACTCCTTTACCCTCAAAGTCAGCAATTTCTTTCATAGGTGGCTTACGAGGTTCGAAACAGCCTAATCCACCTGCAATAACAACCACTTTACAGTCAATTTCAGTCCCATCCGAAGTTCTTAAATTAAAACCAGTAGCAGTTTTTTCCACTTTATCTAATCTTTCGCCCAAAGTATAGGTCGGATTGAAAGGTTTTATTTGTTCAGTCAAATTATCCACCAATTCTTGTGCTTTGATAGTCGGATATCCCGGAATATCATAAATTGGTTTTTGCGGATAAATTTCAGAAAGTTGTCCTCCCACTTGTGGAAGCGCATCCACTAAATGGCATCGCAACTTCAATAATCCTGCTTCAAATACTGCAAATTGACCTACTGGTCCAGCTCCGATAATGCAAATGTCAGTTTGTATCATTGTTTTAATAAGTTATTATAAGTATAACTTCAATTCGCTGACAAAGTTCGTATAAAAATAGTTGTTTTACTAACTATATTGGAAAATATCTAAAAATGGGGATTACTTGATACTTAAAAAAAAAGATTAAAGTCGGTAGTCAGTCTTTTACGGAATAATCAGTTCTATCTACTATCAACCCACTATCTAACCAATGAAGCGTATTTAAAACAAATTGAACATTTTGAGGGGCTGTAGGAGAATTGAAACCTACTTTAATCTCGTCCTGAACTATTTGAGCGGTAAACATAGCCGCTTCGGTAAAAAAGGCCACTTTCCCCTTTCCGTATTTCATTATTGCTCCCATTACTACTTTTTCCGTGGGCTTTACAACTGTACTTTCATCAAATTGCCAGGCCACATCCGGAATTAAAAGGCGGTGGGTTGTCGGAAACTTAGCAATAACTATTGCGTCTGAAGGTGCCATTAAGGCTGAACCCGTAAATGCTGCTATGGAATCAATACCTTTAGTAATAGGTGTTTCAAATAGATTAGCTGCTTTCTTAGAATACGTTTCAGGAGGCCAACTGCTTCTTCCCGATTTCATAACGAAGCCGTCTTCATATGAAAATCCGAACTTTTTAGCCAGTTCATTTGCCGCTCCAGCAAACGGCATATGGTCTGCGATCACAAGCAAACTACCGCCATTTTCCACCCAAGATTCCAGCATATCTATTTCATTTTCAGAAAACGCATTAGCAATGGGACGGCTCCAATTACCGACATTAGTACTGTGCAAGGCATTGGAGATCACAAAGATATTCAAAGGATCAAGTGACTGTTTAGTGATTTCCTCTATGGAAATGGGATTATAACCGTCTGCGCACATCAATTTAGCAAAAGGGGCGAAATTGGTTTTAAGCTGGTGCAGATTATGATGTGAGGCATCAATTCCGATCAAAGCAGTCTTATCTACACCATATTTAGGGTTTTCAATAGAAATGGGGAAATCCATGTCTGGCTGCTGCTGAGCGTAGAGCTTAAAATTGAGAGCGAGAAAAATTAATAATAGATATTTCATCAATTTCTATTTACAATGGATCAAGAACAAAATATAAATCTACTCCGATCTTCCCTGAAAACTAATTAATATTTTTAACATATTTGCCCCAAAAAGCCTCACTCCAGCTTTTTCCTTGGTCCGTAGAGATTTCCCAAATTTGGAAAACGCTTCCGTCTTTTTGCGGGACCCACTTTATTTGATCAATTTTCCCATTTAGCTCTTCAGATTGCATAATCATTTGTCCATCTTCAACATTACCATTAAGCAACAAAGCGTTTCCAGAATTGGAGATCCAACTTTGATGCCACATTCCGGTCTTGTTATTATAAAAATTATAGCTTGTTCCTGCTCCTCCCCTCTTGGAATTCCAGTTTTCTTGAATTCCGCAAGCATTTTGGATAATATGAATGATATTTGTCCCGATGTGATCGCCATTTTTATTATATACTTCCCAATTGCCTAACCAAAAATCGAAAGCCCGATGGTTTTCAGATTCACAATCTTGATTTTGAAATTCTTCCGAAGCTAAATTTGTATAGTTCTCGACTGTTTCATTTTTCACATTCTCTCGAAATTCATTAGGTTTTAAGTCATTCAAAAAATCACCATCAGGATTTTCACCGAGCCAATCATTAAAATGTTTTTCAATTTCATCTAACTGGCTTTTATTTGCATATCGAGTTTCTAATATAATGTCATATTCTTGACTTTTAGACTTCATCATTCTAAAACCCGAGATAACCCCTTTACCCAAAGCATATCTACGAAATTCAGCCCAGTTATTCTCGTAAAAATGAAAGGCTTCTTTTTCCTTTCCATTCAAAATCTTGACATAATCTAATACCGATAGGGCATTTGAATTCTCAATAGGTAATGGTAATTTCAGAATTACCGGAAGATTGCCATCCTCATTTTTAATAACTCCATTCTCATTTAAACCCCAAAAACTTGTAGCTACATATATCAAATGATTCTTTTGCACAAAGCCTAAAGTGGGCTCTCCCATTGCAGGATGATTCTTTTCTAAATAATCAAAACCCTCTATTTCAACTCTGTCTGTACTCAGTTGCAATAAAATGACTCGATGTGGTGTCACGCCATTTTGAATCGCTAGGAGGTTTCCTTGGTGAGCATAAAGACCATCAATTCCTTTCAAAGACAAATCAGGTAGGGATTTCATTTTCTGAATTCTTTTAGTAGCTGAATCGAAAACGAATAGTCCTTGACTATAGTCAGCTAAAAACACTTTACTACCAATCTGCACTACCCCTTGAAGCGACAAGATATATTCTGAACTAATCCAGCTTTCCAGTTTATCATCTTTAAGTCTGTAAACTGTATTGGTTTTGCTGTCGGAAACCAATAATTGGTCATTTTCGGTTAAAATCACGTCTCCAAAAATATGATTTTTATCATCTTCAACTGAAATACTATCCAACAACTTTCCACTTCTCAAATCAGCTTTATACAGCTTAGATTGCTCAAAATGAGCTGAGCTTTCGCTTAAGCCAGCTTGTGTAAATCCTGCTCCTGTAAACCAAAGTAAACTGTCCTGAACCACCATTCCTGTGATGGCATAGGAGAAATTATTTTTAAAAAATGTTACTAAATCCCCATCTTTATAGGAGTAAATATTGCGCTTATTGATACTACTTAGAAGATAACTATTTTGGTATGGATTGTAGGCAACGTCTTCAATGTGGAGATTTGAGATAGGGATCACGAAGGCAGAATCAGAGGAAATAATAGGTTCCATCATTTCTTTTTGATAGGCTAAAAGCTCTCCATATGCTTGTGTGCTTTCTAATTTCTTGAAATCCACTCTTTGAGGATCATAATTTTCAGCATCTGTATTGATTACATATCTTAACCAATAATTAGCATTATCGATTGAATCATTAAGTGCATACGCCATCGCCAAATAATAATTGATGGTTTGATGTTCTGGCCGCAGATCATGAGCTTTTTTGATCTGGGAGAGCATTTCTGGATAATTCCCTTCCCTGTAAGTTCGTGAAGCATCCTGAAAGTACGATTGATAAGTTTGTGCCTGAAGTGAAAAGCAGATGAAGCTGAAACATATAAATAAAGAAGAGCAAGTTCGCATAAATTTCATTTTTCAAAAAGTTGCATCATTAATTACACACAATATAAACCTAATTTAGGTGAAATGTATTGGGCACACCAATTAAGAGCCGCTTAAAAACAACCATCACAATAAATGCTTTGCATATAATTATTAAAAAGGTGATTATCGTCAAATAGTTTTTCAGCCTGTGATCGATAATAGTCGTCAAAATATTTGATTAACTTCAAGTCAAACTTAAACTAATGTGTCGATGAAGAGTATTTCAAGTTTCCTCATTACTTTATTGCTTAGTATATCCTTGGGGTTTTCCCAAAACCACTACGGCAAAAACGGAATGGTATCTAGTGCATCTACCTATGCTTCTCAAGCTGGTATAGAAATTCTAAAAGATGGAGGCAATGCGGTGGACGCCTCTGTTGCTACTGCATTTACGTTAGCAGTTACATGGCCGTTTGCAGGAAATTTGGGCGGTGGTGGATTTATGGTCATTCATACAGGGGAAGGAAATGTCACCACTTTTGATTTTAGGGAAAAAGCACCATTGGCCTCCACCAAAGATATGTTCTTAGATGAAAAAGGGAATCTGAAATCCGGTAGCAATCATTATTCTGCTCTTGCAATTGGAGTACCAGGAACTGTAGCTGGTTTATATGATGCCCATCAAAAGTATGGTAAAATACCTTGGGAAAAGCTGTTAGAACGTGCCATTCAGTTAGCAGAATACGGCTTTCCGTTACCCAAATCTTTGGCAAACGATTTCCTATATTTTGCAAAAAATCTTGACCAATTTCCAGAAATGCAAAGTTTTATTGAGAGAGATGGACAAGTTGTCGAGTTTGGAGAGTACTGGAAGCAACCTGCTTTGGCGGAGACTTTAAAAAAGATTCAAAAAGAAGGTAAAACAGCCTTTTATGAAGGAGAAGTAGCAGAAACCATGGTCGAATATATCCAATCGCAGGATGGTATTGTCACTTTAGAGGACTTAAAGCAATATGAGGCGATCGAACGTGCCCCTATTCATTCTATCTTTAAGAATTATGAATTGTACGGGATGCCTTTACCAAGCTCTGGAGGTGTGGCTGTCACTCAAATGATGAATATGTGGGAGCATTTAGAAGAAACACCTACAATGGGTTCAGTTCAATACTATCATACTTTAGCCGAGATCATGCGCAAAGCATTCAAAGATCGGGCACAATATTTGGGTGATGCAGATTTCATTGATATACCGGAATTGGAAAAATTACTTTCCGAAGATTATGCTGGTGAACTATTGAAAGAAGTAGATTTTGAGCAAGCTGGTAAAAGCGACAGTAATGATCTTCAATTGATTTCCGAAGGACAAGAAACCACCCACTTATCGGTCATGGATCAAAATGGGATGGCAGTTTCTTTAACTACTACCTTAGAGCAAGGCTATGGGGTAAAAATGCAATCTCCTAAACTAGGCTTTTTATTCAATAATGAAATGGGAGATTTCAATGCCGTTCCTGAAAAAACTACTAATAGTGGACAGATTGGAACTCCAGCTAATATTATAGCACCGGGAAAAAGGATGTTATCCAGTATGAGTCCATTTATTGTAATGAAAAATGATATACCATTTTTAGTAATTGGCAGTCCTGGTGGTAGAACAATTATCAACACTGTTTTTCAAACCATTCTTGCCACCACAGTTTATGATTTCCCCATGGCTGAAGCCATAGAAGCAGCTAAAATTCATCACCAATGGCTGCCTGACCAAATTACTTATGAGAAATACAAAATGTCTCCTGAAGCACTTGATGCTTTAGAATCAATGGGGCATGAACTTCAAATGCGCACTTTCTTAGGTAGATTAATGGGAATAAAATTTAATGCTGAAACGGGCTATATGGAGGGAGCGGCTGATAGCAATAGTCCCGATGGCGGAGTTGCTTCTTATTAATTCAAGGATTTTTGTTCCACTTTGATCATACTCCAAAAAATTTTATCTACCGGATGCACATAAGGATCTGACATCACATAACCAATTTCATATAGTTCTACGGCTTTTTGCAATTCGATTTTTGCCTTTTTTAGATTGTTTTCTGCTTTGAAGACCTTAGACATGTAAAAATGATTTTCTGCCAAATCATTATAGTCTTGCTGCTTTTTAAAATTTAATTTAGCATTGGATAAATCTCCATTTTCTAAATACAGGACGCCCAAATGGATATAATCGTAAATCCCAATCACATATCCTTCAGCCTGTAATTGAGTTTCTATGAGGTCGATTGCCTTTTGCTTCCTACCAAGTGCTTTGTAGCAAAGTGCACGGACTACTTGTAAATGATAATTACCATTAGCTGAATGCCCAATATCTGCATTAGAAATTCTCAGTAATTCTTCAATATCTATAATTGTTCCACCGTAATCACGGAAGAATTGATATCTGCAGGAAGCCCTATAGCCTAAATTTCCAAGAGGATCATATTTTACCGCTAAATCAATTAGTCTTTTCCATTCAATAAAATCACCACTTTTTAAGTACGCAACTGATTTCGCTCTATAAGGATAAGCAAAAGTAGGGTCTATCTTTATAGCCTTATCCATAGCGATTTGATATTCTTTACTGAATTGATAGTGACCCTTGGCATTTTCAGTTTGCAAGCAAGCTTCATATTTCAATGTATCCCCTTCATTTAAAAAGTAATTGCAGTTAGGCTGAGTAAAGGAATTATAACTGAAGGCTAAAAAGAAGAAAGATAAATATAACTTCATAGATTTTTGGGCTAGGTTAAGGCATTATTTCAATAATATTACCTCTATCAATTTTAAAAATAAGGTATTGGTAATAATCCCAGGGCGTATTGTTCATCTCCTCCATTTCGATAGGAAGCCAACCGTCCATTTTCTTGCTCAAACTGAGAATTTGATCAGTGATTGATTTATCAAAAGCCATGGGTTGATAATCTTGTCCCATACCCTTCAAACGGAACCTTCCAGTCTCTCCTTTGCAATTTACGATAAATCTAATGCGCAGGAAGCCAATCTGCTTAGATTCAGTTGGTTTATAGTTTTCTAGGAAATACTTATCAATGGCGGGCTTTTCACCTTTATATTGTACACCTTTGCTGAAATTGAAATATTGCCGAACGTTATTATCTGTATAGCATAATTTAAAATCAGGATTATCAATTTCTTCATCAAATTGGATATCTCCAACCCAACGTAAATAGGGTTCTTTTTCAATATCCTTAATTTCATTACAAGAAAACATACCTATTGAAAGGCAAAGAAAGCTCATTAATATTTTATTCAAAATAATAAATTAAGGTTGATAGTTTATTGATTTTTGGCTGGTCTATTTAAGATTAATCCTCGCAGGATACATCTTGTAAATCTTCATTCCAGCAATGGAAATCCGTATCATTAAAGTGATTTTCGCTTTTCACCCGACCAAATTTCAGCTCACTGTTCCAATAGATTTCTATCAAATCATTCGTTTGAGTATTGGAAATTTCCACTGAGCGATTCAAATCACTATTGTCATCTCTACTGTAATTGATATAACTACCTAGTAATTCACCTTCTTTTTCTATAGTGAAATCAGCGTTTGCAACAGTTCTGTCTTCATTTCTAGACCATTCAGTGCTGATCCAAGCTGAAGGATTCTGTGGACTTTCGTAGAGTGTCCAACTTCCGCTATTACCATCGACATTAGATTGACCTTCAAACCAAACAAAATCATCTACATTGTTAGAGTTGGAAGAAATATAGCCTTTCCAATCCACATTTCCGTCCACAACATCAGCAGTTAAACGAATGGAAAAATCATTGGCGTTGGCCGAAAAATTACTTTCCCAAGTCCAAAGTCCGGCATCAGTGTCAAAAAACGGATCTTGACTGATAGTAGCCTTGAAAGCGGTAACTGGAACAGCCAAACCACCTGTTAGTAAAGCAGAATATACACTAACATTAATTGCTGAGTAAAACCAGTTTTCAATTGTTTGATTCCTTTGGTTTCCTTCCGTTTGGAAATCATCAAAGTTTGGTGCCATGCTGTATTCAGGCGGCATGACAGGTTGTGGATCTTGGTCATTTTCATTGTTAGAATCACAAGACCATAAAATTACTGTTAGACTCAAAAATAGACTCAATAACTTTTTCATAATTACATAAATTTTATTCTGTACTATACTAAGATACACTATTCTTTGTAAAAGTTGGAATCTTGCATTCTAAACGTTACAAAAGTTTTTAAATTTTATGAGATTTAAGATTTATCGAATTCGCTAAAACTTTCATTCCTTCTAACAGTTAACTAAGTATGTCTTCAAAACGCCATTTTACTAGTTTTACCTTCGTTAATTTGATTTTTTCTCCGTTTTTGAAGCATTATTTATTAGTTTAAAGTTTCTATGCAAAATTATTTCAATCGCTACCAAGAAATCAGGAAAACAACAGAGGGCATCTGCGAACCTCTTCAAATAGAGGATTACGTTGCACAGCCAACCGAGGATGTAAGCCCTCCAAAATGGCATCTAGCTCATACTACTTGGTTTTTCGAGACTTTTTTATTGAAGAAATTTTCAAAAGAATATAAAGAATTTCATCCTCAGTTCGCCTTCCTTTTCAATAGCTATTATGTGAGTGCAGGGGAAAGGATGTTGCGACCCAATCGCGGTAATATGACCCGACCAACCGTAAAAGAAATCTATCAGTACAGGAAATATGTAGATATTGCCGTTGGGGAATTGCTTTCTCAAATCATTACGGATGAAATGAAAAACATTCTAGAGATTGGCTTCAACCATGAACAGCAACATCAGGAATTATTATTTTATGACATCAAATATATTCTAGGTCACAACCCTCTATTCCCTGTTTATGACAAAGGCTTTGAGGAATATTTCACTGAAGATTGGGAACAAGATTGGGTGCAAATCAATAAAGGAAACTATAAAATAGGCTTTGAAGGCAAGGGTTTTTCATTTGATAATGAGCATAATTATCATGAAGTACATTTGGAAGGGGCGAAAATCAGTAATCGACTTGTAACAAATGGAGAATATACCGAATTCATAGCAGCAAAAGGCTATGAAAATCATTCCTACTGGCACTCAGATGCCCGAGCTTGGTTAGAAGAAACGGGGATTTTATCTCCTTTATATTGGCATAAAATAGAAGGAAAATGGCATTATTACACTTTGGCAGGTTTAAAGCCAATCGATGAATCAGCTCCTCTAATGCATATCAGTTTTTATGAAGCTTATGCATTTGCAGAATGGAAAGGACTGCGGCTACCTACAGAAATTGAATGGGAAACAGCATCTAACTTATTTGACTGGGGTAAACGGTGGGAACATACAGCCAGCGCATATCTTCCATACCCTGGCTATAAAAAACCAGAAGGTGCCATAGGCGAGTACAATGGAAAATTTATGGTTAACCAAATGGTAATGCGCGGTTCTTCTCGAGCCACCTCAATCAATCACTCACGTAAAACATACAGAAACTTTTTTCATCCGCATTTGCAATGGCATTTCAGTGGGATCAGATTAGCAAAAGATTTATGACAACAACCGAAAAAATTAATTTCTCTGTAGGAGATGCAGTAAAAGAAGGTCTCACACAAAAAGAAAAATCACTTCCTAGTTGGCTTTTTTATGACGCTGAAGGAGATCGTTTATTTCAGGAAATAATGAATATGCCAGAATATTATCTCACTAATTGTGAGTACGATATTTTTCAGAAATATAAGGATGAAATTCTTTCCATAATTTCAACTGATGCTGATGGATTTAATTTGATTGAATTTGGCGCGGGAGATGGTTTGAAAACAGAAATTCTATTGAAACATTTTGTAGCGGAGAAAGCAAATTTCAATTATAAGCCAGTCGACATTTCTCAAAATGTACTTAATCTATTGCAGGAAAGAATGCAAAAGTCTATTCCAGATCTGGATATTAAACCTATTAATAAGGAATACTTTTCTGCTTTGGATGCATTAAATGCTGAAAGAAAAAATCCAATGGTAGTTCTTTTTATGGGTGGAAATATTGGGAATTTTGAACTACCCGCTGCACAATCTTTTGTAAATCACATATCAAGTAAGCTTAGAAAAGGCGACCGAATTATCATGGGTTTTGACATGAAAAAAGACCCGGAAATGATCAGAAATGCCTACAATGATAAACAGGGTATTACTCGCCTGTTTAATATGAATTTATTAAAAAGACTAAATAGTGAATTGGATGCCAATTTTAATTTAGAGGAATTTAAGCATTATCCATCTTATGACCCGCAAACTGGTACCACGAAAAGTTTCTTAATTTCGCAGAAAGAGCAGGAGGTCAACTTAAAATTCATTAATACCACTGTCCATTTTAAAGCTTGGGAACTTATTCATGTGGAAGTATCCCAAAAATTTGATGAGGATATGATTGAAACCTTAGCCACAAGAGCAGGATTGAAAGTTGAAAAATATTTTTACGATGAAAAGAAATATTTTGCGGATGTCATCATGAGGAAATAAAGATCAGGTGTTTTGTACTACATTTCTTAGCCTTTTATCTGAAAGTTGAAACCCTTAGGCCTACTTTGAAGGTCGTAGCGAGCCACTAAGACTAGGAGGTAACACAGAACAAAATTTTCGCTTTAGCGAAAATACCTTTGTTTTCTTTCGACTCTTTTGTGGTTAAATCCCAGCCATCAGCTGTCCTTATTCATATTTTCTATGTGGTTTGGCGCCTTTGCGCTTAATTTCAGTCTTAGGTTGTCACTTTTTCTGCATTTAAATAGAGTATATATTAAATACCATACTTTGTATTTAATTAGCGATGACTATCCTCATCCTCTAAAATACTTAGATAACTCTCGTAACGGCTTGGTGCTATTTTTCCCACTTCCATGGCTTCACGGAAAGCACAGCCTGGCTCATGGGTGTGAGTACAATTATTAAATTTGCAATCACCAATATATTGCCTCATTTCAGGAAAGTAATGACTAAGCTCTTCATTGCCAATATCCCATAAGCCCAATTCCTTAATGCCTGGGGTATCAATCACGAAAGTTCCTGCCCATGCCTCAAACATTTCGGCAAAAGTAGTGGTATGCACTCCTTTTCCAACTGATTCGGACACCTCCCCTATTCTTTGTTCTATATATGGTGAAATTAAGTTCAGCAAGGTAGATTTCCCTACTCCTGAATGACCTGCAAGAAGTGAGGTTTTTCCTTCTAAAGAGGCTTTAAATTCTTCTATCCCTACATTCTCTTCAGCCGATACCAATAAAACTTTATATCCCAATTCCTGATAATCGAATTTAAGTGCTTCATAATATTCTAAGCCCTCTTCATCCAATAAATCTGCTTTATTAAATACCAATACTGCAGGAATTCGAAACGACTCGCAACTCACTAAAAAACGGTCAATAAATCCTAAACTCGTTCTGGGAAAGGCCAAAGTGACTACCAGAACTGCTTGGTCAAGATTGGCCGCCAATCGGTGGCTATGCTTCTTTTTTCGAGTAGATTTCCTGATTATATAATTTTCTCTTGGTAAAACATCTTTG